>NZ_JAZKMA010000003.1:0-56822 GCF_056498065.1 Celeribacter sp. SCSIO 80838 | reverse complement strand
GAGCTCATCTTCAAGGTCAATCAATCCACCATGCGTGGACGTCTGGCCGCCGACCCGTCCCTGCCGCAGGGCTATGTCGAGGAAGATGGGCGTCAGCGTTGGTATACGCTCGAAGAGATCAACGAGCTGCGCCGCCGTCTTAAGGTGAGCCGCAAGTCGCTCATGCCGACCCGTCCGGCGGGCAAGCGGGCGATCCGCGCGGCGATTGCGAACTTCAAAGGGGGCGCGGGCAAATCCACCGTGGCGCTTCACTTCGCTCATGCCGCAGCTTTGGATGGCTACCGTGTCCTTTGTGTCGACTTCGATCCGCAGGCGACGCTGTCCCACTCCATGGGGCTTTCGGATGTGGCCGAGGAATTCACCGTCTGGGGCATCATGGCGCGCGACCTCATCAATGAGACAGAGCGCATGAATGCCGCGACCCGGGGTGCGGAGAGCGGCTCCGCCCTGCCCCAACGCCGCCTGCCCTCTTCGATCACGGATATGGGCCTTTCCGATCTGCGCGTTGCGGATTTCATCAAGCTGACCAATTGGCCGACCATCGACATCATTCCCTCCTGCGCCAATGCGGCCTTTGTCGAATTCGCTTCCGCGCAATACCGCCACCTCAATCCGGAGTGGTCGTTCTTTGCCGCCGTGAGCCGCTATCTCGACACCCTGCCCGCCGACGCCTATGACATGATCATCTTCGACTGTCCGCCCGCGATCGGTTATCAGTCGATGAACGCGGTCTTTGCCGCTGACGTGCTCTATATTCCCTCGGGCCCGGGCTACTGGGAATATGACTCCACCACGTCTTTCATCGGTCAGCTTGCCGAAGCGCTCGAAGATCTCTCCGCCTTCAACGGTGTCGTCCCCGCGGGGACAAGCAATCTGCCGAAGGCGTTTCACGATATCCGTTTTCTGCTGACGCGGTTCGAAGCCGGCAATGAGCTGCACCGCGCGATGCGGGAGGCGTTTGAAAAGGTTTTCGGGGATAGGCTCACCCAGAACCCGATTGAGATGACCCGTGCCGTTGAGCAGTCCGGTCGCTTTTTGTCGTCGATCTATGAGACCGATTACCGCGACATGACGCGCGAGACATGGCGTCGCGCACGGTCCTCTTTCGACAATGCGTATGAAGAATTCCGTGGGCACCTTCTCGAGGCCTGGGGCAATCTGGAGGATGAGACATGAGCAAGAAACGCCGCGTCTTCGACATCGACTTTCCGACCGATCCGGTCGAAGTAGAGACCCCTGTCCCCGCAGGGACAGAGGAGCCAGAGGTGCGTGAAGCCCGCCGTGGCCCGATGGCCAGCGCCATTCAGGAAAACGCCTCCGCGCTCCGCGAACGCCAAGCTGCCGAGGCCGCGATCCGCGAGGAGAACGACCGCCTCGCCCATGATTTCGTGCGGATGAAAAAACAGGGTTTGATCGTCGATCTCGTCGCGATTGACGCCGTGTCCACGTCGAAACTCACCCGCGACCGGAGCATCACCCGCGATCCCGATCTGGACGAGTTGAAAATCTCCATTCGGGAGATTGGCCTCTCAAACCCGATCCGCGTGGAGCAGGTTGGCGATGGCTATGAGCTTGTGCAGGGGTTCCGCCGTCTCACCGCCTACCGCGAACTGTTCGCGGAAACGGGCGATGAACGTTTCGCAAAAATTCCGGCGGGCCTGATGTCGAGCGGTGAGGCTCTCGATGGACTTTACCGTCGGATGGTGGATGAGAACCTCGTGCGCCGTGATATTTCTTTTGCGGAAATGGCGGCGCTCGCGCGGGCCTATGCCGCCGATCCGGAGACCGCATGCGCGAGCGTCGAGGAGGCCGTCGCCATTCTTTACGTCTCTGCGAACCGGCAAAAGCGCAGCTACATTCGCCACTTTGCGACACTTTTGGATCATATCGGTGGCGCGCTCAAATTTCCGGAAGCGATCCCGCGTGCCCTTGGTCTCGATCTTGAGAAAAAGTTCGCGGACGATGCGGCGGCGGTGACGCGCGCGAAATCGCGGCTCGCGGCGGCGATGGCGACGACGGCAGAGGCCGAGATTGAGGTGCTGCGTGGTTTGCTCACCGAGGTGCGTAAGGCGGAAAAGAAAGCGCCGGCGGGAAAAGCCAACACGCTCAAAACCACGTTCCGCATGACTGTCCCCGCGGGGACAGTGCGTTGTGCGGTGCAGGATGGGCGACTTGAACTGCGGTCTGACATGGACTTTGGTCAGATGGAAAAGCAGAAACTGGAGGCCGCGCTGGCTGCGTTCTTTGCCGAACTGGACAGCTAGAGCACCCGATCAGATGACATGAGAAAGGCGGTCCAAGTGGCCGCCTTTCTCGTTTCACGATCTTGCGTTTAAAGCCCGGCGGCTTGCGTCAGATTGATCCGGAACCGATCCCGCCGCCGCTGATACCTGCGTGTCATTTCGACAGAGGCGTGGCCGAGGTGCTTTTGAATATAGCGCTCATCGACGTCCGCTGAGCTTGCCAGACCCGCGCGCAGGCTGTGACCGGAGAACAGCGCGAGACGCTCTTTCTCCGGAAGTTCTGCGCGCAGGCCTGCTTTCAGAACCGTGTGCTTGATGAGACGCGCGACGTGTTTATCGCTGAGGCGATCCTCCAAAGCGCGTTTTCCGTCGCGGGAGGTGCGCACGAACACAGGCCCGAAGCCGATCTTCGCGAAGTGCAGCCATTGCTCCAACGCATGAACTGGGCAGGTCGCGTCAGTTGAGCCGCGCCCGATTTCGACCTCACGCCAACCGGTCTTGGAATTGAGCTTGAGCAGCGCACCTTCCTCATAGATCGTGACCCAGCCGCCGCTGTCCTCTGTGTCGTCTTTGTGCACGTCAAGGCAGACAATTTCGGTCCGGCGCAAGCCACCCGCATAGCCCAAAAGCAGGATCGCCCGATCCCGCAGCCCGCGCAGATCATAGGGCAGGGTGGCGACCATGGCCTGAATGTCCTCCGAAAAGATTGCTTCCTTTTGGACCGGCGGGCGAGCGTGTTTGCGTTTGATGCCCGCGAGGATACGGGCGATGTGGCGTTCCTTGCGGTTCAGAGTCAGGCCGCGCTGCGCGTAATTCCATGAGAGACCGGAGAGGCGACGCTCGATGCTTGCCACCGTCAGAGGGGCGGTCTTATCCGAGGGATGTGCGAGGTCGGTGAGATAGAGACCGATGAGTTCCGGTGAGGGGGGCAGGGTGTCCGCTCCTTTTATCCGACACCAGCGCGAGAAATGCGCCCAGTCGGCGGCGTAGGCTTTCGCTGTGTTCTCCGCAACGGTGGCCCCCGCATAGGTGCGCGCGGTTTCTACAAGGCGCTCAAGCGAACCTGATCCTGCCACGTGATCGGGCAAGTCAATTTCCATGTCTTTGTGCGGCGGGTTTGTGGGTGTTTTGGCCATGTTTCGGAGCCTATAATCATTATGTCCGATAATGCAAACTTATTGGACATAATTAAGATCCACAAGTAGAGGCGGTTTTTACATCATATTGTGGACGAAAGCGCCGCCAAGATGTAGACTTTCGGCATGACATTTGCCCGATCAGATCACATCAGCGACCTCGACACGCTACCCCGAATGCCCACCTGGGTCACCTTCGCACGTGCTGAAACCCCTGAAGATGTCGCGTTTTTGTCGGGCGCGGCGCTCGCCCACCTGCATGTTGTGTTGGGACGTGAGGACGTGCCCCAAGCCTTGTTGCGGGATAGGCTCGCGCTGCGTGCGGCCGAGGCTTGTATGGCGTTTTCTGGGAGATCTGAGAGGACAAAGCAGCTGCGCGACGCCGTGCACTTTCTGCGCCCTGGCGATCTGCCCGGCCCGGCCGGGGAAACTTACCTTGCCTGGCGATACGCAGCGGAACGGTCAATTTCGATCAAGTCGCTTGCTCGGGCCTTGCCGACCTTCGAGCCGGGCCAGATCACGACGTGGCTCGATGCGGGGACAGGGGCGCCGGTGACCCGTGCCGCAATGGTGCTGGAGGCGCTGCTGACGGAAGCGCCCCGTGCCGACGTGCCTGCGCTGATCCTCGCGGATGCGGCGCTCGCGCAGGCGCTCGGCTGGGATCATCTCGTGCCGCTGCTGGCCCTGGGCCTGAAACGCGCCGACCTGCGCAAGCAGGGCGTTGACCTTCGCTTGGCCTGTCATCGGGCACTCATCTCTTCGGTGGTTGAGGCGGTGCGGCATGCCTCTGACCTTGCGCGTCGGGCGGCGCATCTGAAGGCGGTCGCACCCAAGCTGCGGGCCAAGGGAGCGGGCGACGCGGTCGAGATGTTCCTGACCCGCGATGCCGTGGCGCCTTCGGCCTTGCCTTTGCCGGATCGCGCCGCGAGGCGGCTTTGCGACCGGCTGGTCGACCTCGACGCTGTGCGCGAGCTGACCGGCCGTGATACGTTCCGGCTCTACGGGGTTTAGCGATGGCAAAGGATCGGTCAGAACCGGACCTAGATCGCGAGTTGACCGACCTGCCGCCTGAGCTGCGCTGGCGGGAATGGATGCGCCGGATCGAGGCGGTGCTCTTTGCCTCTGCCTCGCCGGTGCTGCGCGAAGACTTGGCCCGCGTGGTGGGGCAGGGGGCCTCGGTCGATCTGCTGGTCGAGGACCTTGCCGGCGATCTGGAAGGGCGGGCCTTCGAGATCGCCCAGGTCGCCGGCGGCTGGATATTCCGGACCCGGGGGGCCTACGCGCCCGCGATCCGCGCTGCGGCAGATGTCGGCAATCAACTGCTGGACTTGAGTGAATTCGACGTCGCAGTTCTGGCCGCCATCGCCTACCATCAGCCGATCACGCGCGACGGGCTCAAGGACATCTTCGGCAAAGAGATCAGCCGTGACCTGATTGGGCGGCTTCATGCGCGCAACCTGATTGGGACCGGGCCAAGGTCACCGCGACGTGGCGCGCCGTATACGTTTGTCACGACTGAGCAGTTCCTCGTCGCGTTCGGGTTGGAGAGCCTGCATGACCTGCCCGACAGAGAGCAGGTGGAGGACGCAGGTCTGGATGGCGAAGCATCAAAAGTCGACTTTTGGTAATCCGTTGTCGGTACCTGATGTAAACTCTGCCGTTCTGCTTCTCGTTTCATCCGGCCTTGTTGCATGGTTCACAGCTCAGGCGAGTGTTCCCCTTTCCCTGCTGGCGTCATGACACAGGCTGGATTTTTGCAGCCCCGAGGAGGGTCATGCGGTTGAGTGCTTTGAACGCGATGGTGGTTTCGGTGGTCTGGGTCTCCATCTTGCGGGCGCGCAACGCGGTGCCGATGACTTTCTTGTAGCGGCCGATCTGCGCTTCGACACGGGAGCGCTGGTTGTTGAGCTACCCCCAGAAAATCGGACGCTAACGTAAGCTAGGATTTGTTGTCTGCTGATCTTCGACGAGAAGGAGAATGAGACCTTGTCCGCCATTGATGGTGTGGATGGCCCCATCAAACGGCATCGCAATGTGCCAAGGTAGGTTTGACTAAAGCCACCGAAAGGAGTCATCTATGGAACAGCCTAACATGATCGGCCTCGATCTGGCCAAGAATGTCTTTCAGGTTCATGGCGTCAGCGCGAATGGGACCGAAGCGCCTTTGAGCGCGTGCCATTGATCGGGATCCGTCCGTCGGCTGACTTCATCAAGGCGCGCAGCGATAGAGCTGCAAATTGACGCCGTATACATGGCCGCGACCGACCGAAATGCCAACCCCAAACAAAGCTCTTGCCAAGGGGGCCATCCATACACGGTCCGAGGACAATGGTCGAATGATGTCGAAACGGAAGCAGCATTCGACTGAGTTCAAGGCGAAGGTGGCGCTTGAAGCGCTGAAGGGAGAACAGACGGTGGCCGAGTTGGCGAGCCGGTTCGAGAGAACAGGCGAACGCGGTGGCCAACGATTTTTTGTCACGAAAGCTCAAACCGTGGACCGCAAGTGAGGCGGAAGATGGTTGAACCCTCCAATCCTGACCTGTCCATCGGCAAGCAGTGCAAGTTGCTGTAAATCTCGCGGTCGTCGTTCTACTACACGCCCAAAGGCGACACGGCGACGAACCTGATGCTCATGCGCCAGATTGATGAACAATTCCTTGAGACACCGTTCTTCGGTGTGCGGAGGATGACCTGGCACCTGTGCACACCGAAGGCCATCTGGTGAACGAGAAACGCATACGCCGCCTGATGCGTCTTATGGGTCTGATGCCGATCTACCAGAAACCCAACACCAGCAAGGCGGCGAAGGGGCACAAGACGTATCACTCGCCATTGTGCTTGAACCAATGGCGCACAAGGCTCGTCTGCTGCGCGGGCTGCGGGTAGATCGGCCCAATCAGGTTTGGGGTGCGGACATCACCTATCTGCCCCCTCTCGGCAGATTTGCGTCGCAAATCGCCTGCCGGACAATGGATGCGGCGAGGGTTCCTCTATCTGGTGGGGATCATGGGCTGGCACACGCGCAAGGTGCTGGCCTGGCGCATCTCGAACACGCTGGAGGCGGACTTCTGCGTCGAGACGCTGAACGAGGCCATCGCCCGCTTCGGGCCGCCCGAGATCATGAACACCGACCAGGGCAGCCAGTTCACATCCTTTGCCTGGACCGACCGGCTGCGCCGATCGGGTGTGCGCATCTCAATGGATGGCAAGGGGCATTCATCGGGCTTACGCCGCGCCACTGGCGCGACGGTCCCTCTTCATCTCGACAACATCTTCGTGGAACGGCTCTGGCGGAGCCTAAAATACGAATGCGTCTACCTGCACGCCTGGGAAACAAGATCAGAGGCGAAGGCCGGTGTCGGCAAGTGGATCGCGTTCTACAACCGCAAACGTCCCCATTCTGCCCTTAGCGTCCCCCCCCCAGCCGTGGTCTATTGGCTGAGAAAAGAAGAAATCCAACCCGATCAGCAGGAGCCGAGAGTAGCTTAATTTACGCCAAATTCTGTCCAAGAGATGGGGGTGGCATCATCACGAACCGATTGCGTTCGAAACTCTTTTCCGTGCTCAGAGGCACATCGGGAGAAAATCCAATACCGCCCGTCTCCCACCAGCTGCCGCCGGGGGTCGGCTGGCAATTCAAATCCGTCACCGATCTCCCGAACATGAGACTGGCCAAAGCGACGGATGCGCCCGGGTGGTCACTGGCCAGAGCCCTTTCCCAGATTGCCCGTGCTTCTTGATCTGAAAGCGCCGCGAAATCCCCTGACCAGCCTCGTTCGCGTTCTTCTTCCTCGAACAGGCTGATTTGTCGGGCAACAAGCTCTTTGCCTCTCAGCGCAGGAGGCAGCAATTCGGTAAAACGATAATAGAGCAACTCGCGGTCTTCGGCTTGTTCTTCTGCGCTCGCCTCGGGATCAGTGCTGATGCTGTCGAAGACCGTGGTCACATCTTCCGTCTCGTCAACGATCAGGTCTGGCATCCACTGGCCAAGGTCATGAAATGACACTCTTCCGACCGAGGGTTCGATGTCGGCCTCGGCCAAGCGTTCGGTGTATTTTATCGACAGGTATTGCGACCCGCGGTCTGAGTGATGAACCAGGCCCACACCAGGCTGTCGCTGATGAACGGCCTGTTCCAAAGCGTCGAGAACGAAGCCCGTGTGAGCTGTGCGGCTGACGCGCCACCCAACGATCCGGCGCGCAAATGTGTCGATGACGAAAGCCACGTAGACAAATCCCTGCCAAGTCGCGACATAGGTGAAGTCACTGACCCAGAGCATGTTCGGTGCCGGCACCCGGAATTGCCGATTCACCTTGTCCATCGGGCAAGGTACTGATCTGTCTGGCACCGTCGTCTTGTGCGGCTTGCCCCGAATGGCGCCCTGAAGCCCCAGATCCCTCATCAACCGGGCTATGGTGCATCGGGCCACATCAAAGCCTTCTCGTCGCATCTGGCGCCAAACCTTGCGTACCCCGCAATGTCAATCGGCATTGAATGTTGACCCTTTATCGGCGCCCAATATTGACCCCCTTGTGCTAAGCAGGCCCGGCGCTGCGTAAAGGTTTACAAGAATGATGATTGTGACGCAGAGGCAAACTTCTACGCAGCTCTGGAAACTGAAACCATGGCCGCATAAGTTAAACCAAACAGCCTCGGGCAAACCCGGGGCGGTTCAATCTGCTGATCAAGCAGGATATGATCTAAGGTGTTGCGGCGACCGATTGAAACCGTCAGACGCATCGAAATGCGACGCTTGTAACACTGCAAATCCGCCACATAATTAAACCAACGGGATGATGCAGACCCTCGCTTAACTTAAGTAGCCATCTTTCCCAAAAACTTTGACGATGGACGGCTGACTAAACAACAGGCCTCGGGACTGGTATTCACAGTTTTCCAAAGACGGAGATCCGAGGCATAGTATTTTTCAACAATCGCGGTAATGGCCTCGTTTGTCTTTAGCGGTGCTGTATTCACCTCTATTCCCGACCAGTCTTTTCCCCAGGCGTCACCGATGTTTTGCAAGCCCATATCCATGCGCTCAAACACGGTGAGGGCATTCACGAGGAGTGTGCCATGCGCGTCACATATGAAGCTAATTTGTGGTTGAAAATGCGGCCATGCCATCAACTCTGTGAATGTGTCATCATCCGCATTGGCGCAGAACTCTTCAAAGGTCGCAAAGTTTGAGAGAGATTTTTCTGCAAAGGCTTTGTCGGTTTCAAAAGGCGTTTTGAATTTAAGGTAATCGAAGGCTGACCGAAGACGGGCTGCCGGGTTTCGTAAAATAGCGAATTTTTTGACCGCATCGAACGCGCTTTTGTCCAGCAATAACAGATATTGTGCCGAATGGTGTGCATTAATTTTTGTCGAGGTCTCGGGTGAAAAATCGGGATAAACGACGCTATTGATAAACGTCCCAGCATTTTTAGGAACATGAATGAAAGCGGCTCCGACCGAGTCATAAAGGTAGAATGGTGAAACCTTCCTTCCGATCACATAAGAAATACGTCGATAAAGAATCCGGGCTGAAACAAAAATCGCGTCAGGCAATACTCTTGCGATGCCCCTTTCATTTTTCAATAGGTCATGGGGCCTAGGAACAAAGGGCCCATGGCTACCCTCTCGCAAAAACTGTGCGTCGATCATCATCATCTATGAGCCAGACTTTCGAGTGGTTGTCGATATTTTCGTTTTCTCTCCTCCAAAAGATACCCTATTATCAACCCTCTGTCAGTAAACGACTTTGTATTCCACCAATTTTCTGCAGCGCAGATAAATCTCCTTGCTTTTCAAATTGGGAGGGGAAAATATATATTTAGTATTCGGGTGGAGCTATCCGCTTCCCCTAGACTGATGGGAGCGGATTTATTGCTTTTTCCTTCGAAAACAGCAAATTTTAAGGCAGCTTTGGGGCTGGCTGTTTTAAAGGTTGGCGCACTGCCTCTTACGATTTTGCTCTCTATCATTCTTGCGCGCGCTCTGGGGCCTGCAGATTATGGGCGCTACGCCTTTTTCCTATCCCTTGCGACAGTTCTCTCCATCCCGGCGGGCCAGGGAGTTGTAGCGCTTGTTCTGCGCGAGACAGCGCAGGCGAGGCAGGCTAATGACTTTTCCCTTATGGCGGGTGTTCGCAAACGCGCCCATCAGTTTCTTATTCTATTCACGACTTTGGTTTGGTTGGCGGGGGCGGTGTATGTTTTCTTCGTTCTGGATGGGAGCCAAATTTCTGCGCGACGATCCATCTATGCCGCAATGGTCTTATTCCCTGTGCTATCGATGCTTGCCATCCAGGCTGGTGTTTTACAGGGTCTACACCATGCGTTTGCATCACAAGTCGGCCAGCTCGCTCTGCGTCCGGGCATTGCTCTTTTTCTTGTGTTTCTTACCCTCTCTTTTGCACCATCATTCTCGCTTCAAATAGCGTTCATGACGCAGATTATAGCAGCCGTACTCGCTCTTACCGGTGCCCTCATATTCTTACGTCGTTTTACCCCCGCAGAGCTGTCAAACGCGGTCCCTCGATGCGAGGATCAGAAGTGGATGTCTGCGGTTTTGCCTTTTGTGTTTATCGCTTTCGCTAATACGTTTACTGCGGAAATAGGCATTCTCATTTTGGGGGCCGTTGGTAATGAAGTGAACGCTGGAGCGCTCAGAGTGGCTACAAGCGGAGCACAATTGCTTAGCTTTCCATTGTTCATCAACAATATGATCCTGTCACCTCAGGCCGCACAGATGTTTAAGGCGGGACAGATCGAAGCGCTTGCTGTGCGCAGTCGGAAATTTGCACGCCTTACTTTTCTCGTGTCTGCGCTCGCTGGTGTACCGCTTATACTGTTTGCTGGCCCAATCTTAGCGGTGACGTTTGGTCCAGAATACATCGACATCGCCAAACGCCCATTGCAAATTCTTTCTATTGGCCATCTTGTCAATGTATCGGTTGGGCCCGCAGGAATGCTTCTCTCAATGTCTGGGCACGAGGGCTCTGCTCTGTGGGGCCAATTGATTACACTGTTGGTTGTCATGATTCTCGCTGTTATTTTGGCGCCGCTTTATGGAGCAACAGGGGCGGCGCTTGCTGTTATAAGTGGTACAATTGCAGGTCGGGTCGTACTAGTGCGTCTGTGCGTGCGGATTTTAAAGTTCCGCCCGACAGTGATTTGACCGATGAAGAAACGGATGGTGAATGATTTTGGACAACTCAGGGAGTGGCGCGCCCACGATCCACGCGCGAAGCTCTAGCCCCAAAGCACAAGGGGTATGGCTGATCAATCGATCCACCATGCTATTCTACCTGACTATTGCTTTTATTATTGCCCCTAAAGTTAATATCATTTCTTTTGGGGCTTCGGGTTTTCGCGTCGAAGATTTCGTCCTATTTGCAGCATTGCCGGTGCTGTTTTGGCGTTATAAGGGGCGTGCGCACAAATTCCCAATTTTTGTGCATGCGTTTTTTATATTCATTGCCGCGTCGTTTCTGTCAGCCGTGTTAAATTTAAGCGAAGTTGGTTTGACAGGGTTAGTTTTCACTGGACGACTGGTACAATACTTTCTTTGGTTCCTCATCGCGGCTGAATTTGCTCCCTTCATTTCTGAAGAGCGCTTTCGTCGCGCTTTTGGCGTAATTGCGCTTATATTGCTGTTGTGGTGGTTTGGTGAAGTCACTCATCTTCTTCCTAAAATTGGTCGTTTTGCGGTGGTCGATAGTCGAATTACTTTGAACACATCCGGCCCCTACGAAACGGCAATTCTTGCAGTTCTGATTATTATTGTCGCTCCCAAAAAGTGGCAAAAAATCGCAATGGCTGGCGTTCTTATAGCCACACAATCCCGCATAACGCTAGTCGCAGCCTTGGTTGTTTGGCAGGTCTCTCGTCCTGGGAGGAACACGCTTGCGCTCTTATTGCTTGCTCCCGTGGCAATCTTGTTTCTAAGCATCGGTTCGCTAAACTTATCGGATTCTCGTTTCAACCAAACCCAGTCGATTTCGAGCATGGCATCAGATCTCGTTCAGAGGTTTGAAGACGTGCCTCAGATCAATTCGCTGACCGAATATCGGGCGATGGTGGACGATGGGTTGCGCCAAAACGTCGATTTCAGATCCGGCGATTCGAGCTTCCAAGTTCGCGCGTATAAATGGGCGCTAATCATCAAATCTCTTGGGGCAAACACAACACACTTTATTTTGGGCTGGGGACCCGGTGCTTGGGGGCTCGCTGTCGATGGACACTATGTCCGCTTCCTAGGCGAAGGAGGTATTATCGGGCTGATGGCTGCGCTCTTTTTCTTTGGGACCAGTTTGTTGAGTCGCGATGCGCCTCGCCCTTACCGCCTTGGCTTTCTCGCAATGGCGTTGAGTTGTGTGTTTATTGACGCTGCGACCTCCTCAAAAGTCTCTTCGACTCTGTGGATTATCTCTGGGTATTTCCATGGCCTGCGCCTTCACCTACAGCGCATGCCGAACTTGCAGGATAAAGAGCCATCATCATGAAATGCCTTTTGCACATTGGGACCGAAAAGACGGGCAGCACGTCCATTCAGAATTTCTTGACTTGTAATATTGAGGAATTCTCACGCCATGGAATAAAGATCTGCGAAACTCTCGGTATGGGTAACAATCGGGTGCTTGCCTCATATTTCCAAGGTCGGCTTGATGACTTTAGTCGTCGACACAAACTCAAAACACTCGAGGAACAGAAAGCATATTTTGTCGCAGACCTTGATGCATTTCGACTTGAGGTGGAGGCCGCTCGCAAAACCCATGAGATATTTCTAATATCATCGGAGCATCTTCATTCTCGCTTAACCACCCCCGAACAAGTTACCGATCTTCAAGCATTTCTGGTGCCGCTGTTTGATGAGATCCAAGTTTTTGGATATTTTCGCGAACAAGCGAGCTTGGTCAAAAGTAACTATTCGACCTGGGTTGAGGGCGGAGGTGGCGCTGCGAGCCTTGCCAAGTTTTGTCAGGAGGCAAAGCTTGGAAATCCTTATTATGACTATTGCGCATTGGCCGAAATGTGGACCGCATCTTTCGGTCGTGACGCATTTTGTGCGCGTCTTTACAAAAGAAGCGCCCTCCATGAGGGAGATGTCCGTATGGATTTCGCCATCGAAGCCTTAGGCCTTCAAAATTTTTCGGACTTCACATTTATTGAGACGGAATCGAATCGTTCACTCGGCTCGGTTGGAATCCTGATTGCTCGAGGGTTGAATTTCGTGTTGCCGCAATTTTGGTTTGGCGGTCGCCGCAATCGTTTCAGAGATGGGCTTATGCGGCTTGCGATTCTTTCAGGGTTAGCACGCATCGGCCAACTTAAATTCCCGCAAGCCAGTGACATCAAATACCAATTTGAGAACAGCAACCGCCTATTTTCTAAAAATTTTCTGGGAGAGCCAGATAATATTTTTAGATAGGGAAATTCAGAGCACAATCAGTCGTTTCACATGAGACCGGCTGAGCGAGGTGGGCCACCATCCGTCACTGATCTGAACGTTTGACAATGCGGTCTCAGTGTCATCATCATATGTGATATGGACATCATAAGTCCCGTTCAAGCCTATGAGGCCCGCTTGATCCGCCGCACGGCTTAGTGCTGTTGAAGCTGTTTGAATGAAGCTCGTTGCGTTCACACCTGCTTCAAGTTGTCCTCCCCAAATAGTAAGCACCTCACCACCAACGAATTCTTTGTCGCCAGCTATGTTGGTCGCGGGACTGATCGCAAGAACGCCGTTTGATGATGGCGCTAAAGTGCCGACCACGCGTGCGACGTCGGCATTCAGAAGTTCAATTCTTGCCGATATCCAAGACGAGTTGACCTGTGCAGCACCAGCAACAAGATCAAATCCGACTCCTTTTGGACCGTTGCCAAAACCATAGATCATCACAAAACGGTTCTGATCTCGGCGGCAATAAAAACTAACCGTATTGCTCGTTCCGACGACAAGACTCACATTGCGCGACAAGTAGCAGTCGGATGATCCAGAATTTACGGTTATGAGCCTTGCAGGTAAGCCATCCGGCGCTGTTGGTGCACTGGTATTCGTTCCACCCACGGTATTCCAACTTGAACTGAAATCGGATGAGACAATATTGTTCGTCGCTTGATCTTCATATAGCAATCCAAGCGCTTGCCCAGAAAGGGTGTGATCAAAACGCGGTGTGTCGATTGCCGCAAGTTGAGATAAACCACTAGCATCTAGCATGCGCGCTGTAGACGCCCGTGAGAACGTCATCACGCTCGCCAAGGGTACATCATTTCCGGACATCCGATAGGTTTCATCTTCAAAGTTTAAATCAAGTACTGCGGGGGGGAGATGCTCTGCGAAGCGCTGCCCGCTGATAGAGATCGGAAGAGCGATTTCCATTAATATACCCCCACAATTCCAGTAGCTGTCAGGTCTGTCGCATAGATCCGCTTCGCACGTATAGGATGCAAAACGCCAGCCACTAAATTAGTGAATGTTACCGGGGCAGTGTCGCCAGCGAGCAATACGGTTACATTACCACTCGTGCCAACATAGAGGCCCCGCGTCACGAAAGGCTGATCTTCTGTATCGCTAGCAACTACCGAAAAACCATTGGATGTAGGAGCCGTCAGGCTAGCAGTATTATTCGAAAATTTGTCGATGGACATAGCAGATTCCTTGCATGTTTTTCTGTCTGGATTCTGGATAGAAAAACATGCAAGGAATCAAAATCTAGAGTGCCCAGAATTAAAAATTTGTTTACGAACTTTTGAGTGCCCGCCATTAGCTAAGCTGTGCATAGACAGCTGCTGTGTCGCGCGCAATTGCATCCCATGTGAAGTCGGCGACAGTTTTCTTGCCGAGTTTGACCGATGGGGCGACCCAGCTGGCATTCTCTGCAATCTGTCTTAACCCTTCAGACAAAGCTTCGGATGAAAACGTTGGGAAGAGTTGTTCCGATGACACGGCGAGCTCCGTCATGGAACTGTTGTCCGCAATCATAACCGGCGTTTCGACCGCGTAGCTTTCAAAAATGGGAATCCCGAAACCTTCGTATTCTGAGGACATGACGGTTGCTTGCGCATGGCTCAAGACCTGCCACTTCCGCCCCTCGTCCACAGGCCCAAGATAAAGAAACCTGTCATCGAGAATGCTGCGAATCTCTGTAAGAATTGACTCGGCTTCAAAATTAGGACGGCCAGCAATGACCATTTTCCAGCCGCTGCCCGCGGGGAATGCTTGATCAAAGCCCTTTGCCATCGTCACAAGGTTTTTGCGTGGCTCTACATTGCCAACGAAGCTCACGAATGGCCCCTCGCCGAGCGGATCGCCCTCACTGAGAGGCGCAACGCTTGGGCCATCAATGATTGTCCGGTCCACCCCATTGCCAATCACTGTTATACGATCGCTGGCATCAGGATAGAAATCAAGAATACGCTGCTTGGTGTAGTCGGAAACGGAGATGATATGATCAGCTTCGTGCATTTGGCGGTGGAAATTTCGTTTTGCAAATACCCTGTTTCGCTTAGAAAATAATTCAGGGCGATCCAAGGGGATGAGATCATGAATCGTAGCGACCTTCGCCGCATTTCCTGGTTGACCGAGATTTGCAAAATAAGTTTCGTGAACGATATCATACCCATTCCCGAAAAACGCCCGACCGCTGAGAGGTAAAAACTCTAAAAGCAGGTTGGGCACCAGCCGTTTGTTCTGAAAGAAACGCGATGGGACTATTCGTGCCTGTTTTGATATTAGCTCGACAAACTCGTTGGCTCCAGATTCTTCTTGAGCGAAAGCATCCAGTTTGTAGTCGGTCGTGCGCAAGAGTGCTTCTGACACTCCAAGACAATACCGAGCGACGCCGCTGATCGGGGGGCGGACCGGACGGCAATCAAAGAGAACGCGCGTCATTCATGACCCTCACTTTTTTGCATTGGACTCTTATGGCTGGTGCGGCGGATTTCTCTTGCTGGCGTACCAAAGGCGACCATTCCAGGATTAATTGAGCGAGTAACCACTGAGCCTGCACCAATGACAGCGCCATCTCCGATCGTGACGCCATCGAGGATCGTGACGCTGTTGCCCAACCAGACATCTCGCCCTATCTCAATCCCGCTCCGTTTCACTGAACCGTCGGTGAACGTATTGTTTTCGCCAACCTCATGCGATTCAGCGGACAGGCGCAAACCCGCGCCAATCTGTGTACCCGCCCCAATTGTGACTTTGCCGCCGACACCTATGGAGCTAAACGGCCCGACATAGGCACGTTCACCTATTTCAAGACCTTCGCCCACAGCGTTCAATCCACTGCGGCACTGCACCCAGCAATATTCACGCAACGTCGCACCGCTTCGCAAAATCACGCCGCTTCGGGAATAGGCATCTATATAGGAATGATGGCCAATCGAAGCACCGCGCTCAAGCGTTAAGTGCTTTGGGGAAATAAGGACCACGCCGCGCCCCATAAAGACGACACGACGGCGCCATATGCCGTACCGTAAAAGGCCACGGATCGCAGGCCCGACCGCTTTGGAAAAGAGGTATCCTAAATCCGACCAAGACAAATCATATTCACGGCCCGTCAGTGATTTTAAGAGCGATTTTAACACTTTGGGACCTCGGATTTTCTCACGTCATGTTAGCATCTTCTGATAATGCGACAAGGCGCTTTTGCAACTTTTTATTGGCCACAACAAAGATCAAAAATGGAGGATAAACAAGTTGTTATGTTTCAGGTATTCTGAGTTTAATGGATTAGTGCTTCTACCCGTCAAAAGAGATTGTAGTCGCTCTTGGAGTCCCCCTTGAGTTCAACAGAACGTCTCATAGGAGAATTGAAAACTTGGTTGCCTTGGTCATTCCCGTATACAATGGAGGCGATCTCTATCGACAATGCCTTCAGTCTGTTAACGAACAGACGTGTCCATTCAGCAAAAAGCTTGTGATGGAAAGCGGCTCGTCAGACTCCTCGCGAGCACTTTCGATTGAATATGGATTCGACGTCTACGATGTCCCCGCCGGAACGTTCAACCACGGCGGCACCCGCTTGGATGCCGTAAAAATGGTTGAGGACGAAATTATTGTCTTTATCACCCAGGACGCCATACTCGATGACCCAGATGCGATCAAAAATCTGACTAAGTGTTTTGACAACCCGCGTGTGGGGGCCGCTTACGGTCGCCAGTTACCGCACAATGATGGAAACCCACTCGCAGTCCACGCCCGAATGACAAGTTACGGTCCAGAGAGTTATCTCACCTCGATGGATAGTGACTATCCAGTAGGAATCCGCAAATGCTTCATGTCGAATTCATTTGCAGCCTATCGCCGTTCCGCTTTGTTGGAAATTGGGGGATTTCCTGACAATGTAATCTTGTCTGAGGATATGTACGTCGCCGCCAAAATGCTCGAGCAGGGCTGGGAAATTGCCTATGCGGCCGATGCGCGTGCTCGGCATTCTCATAACTACTCTGTTGTTGAAGAATTCAGGCGCTATTTTGACATCGGTGTTTTCCAAAGCCAGGAAGACTGGATTCTTGCCTCGTTCGGAGCCCCTGAAGGTGAAGGCTTGCGCATTGTTCTGCACCAGTTTGGTTTCCTCATAAAACAGGGCCGTTTTTTGTGGATACCCCGGGCCTTTCTGGCCGCAGGAGCAAAATTTTTAGGCTATAAACTTGGGCGAAAAAATGAAAAACTTGGCCCCAATATTTCACACAAGCTCGCGATGCACCGGTCCTTTTTCAAAAGGTAAAGACTGTCACCTTCCCTCCTGATACGTCACACGCACTATGCTGCGGTAATCTGTTTTAGAATGGTCTGCGCATGAGTCTGTGAAACGCCAAACTCTCCGAAAAAATGTTCGGCGCGCTCTTCCGCATTTTTTTGCAGCGCTGTTGCATGCTCCAAAAGTAGAGGCGGCAATGTCTTGCGCTCGTTGCGAACCTGAGTGATTTTTTCCGACAGTAGAACTGCATCCTTTTCAATATGCATGGACATCAACCAGTCTGGAGAAATAAGTCGCGATCGAATGCAGCCTCGATCTGGTGCCAAAACGGCTGCTCCGAAATTATATGCTTCTAGCAAAACAAGAGGATCGGCCTCGTCAACCAGCTGGGTCGGAAGCACAAACAGTTCTGTGTGCTCAAGAAAATCCGTCTTGGCCTGACCTGAAACAGATCCGATCCATTTCAGGGTCCCTTTGCTTTGCGCCACAGCCTCGCGCACCTGCTTTTCAAGCTCTGGATCAGGAATTGGACCAGCCAGAACAAGCTCGGCCTCAATATCCATGAGGGTAAGGCGTTTCCACATTTCCAATAGGTAAGGAACACCTTTTTCTGTAGTCATAACACTCATATGGCCAACGGTCACACGCGGCCCGCGCTCTTGCCCTGTAAGACATCCAGAGCGGGAAAAGAATGCCGCATTCGGCAGAGTTATGAACCGTTCTTTGTCGTTGACACAGTATAAATTTACATACTCATCCCGCATTTTATCGCACAGAAGAATATGAGTGATGAGACCCCCACCAAGCTTTCCCATCAGGCGAACCTGCCGGAGAGGGCCAATCGCGATAGGGCGATAACTGTGGTGGTGCGCATAGAATGGATGCCGACGCAAACGCAAAACCATAACGGTCAGTAAGAAAAGCCAAAGCCCCATCTGTCCTGGTGGCGACGTATAAACGATGTCTCCCGGACGGAGGCGTGTCAAGAGAATGAACGGATTGAGAAGTCCCCGTACGACCTTTAGAACCGGACTCCCTCCGATCGCCAGATGCTCGATCTGACCACAATCGGACAAACATGTGCGCATCAATTGGTTGAATACGGTCTGTCCACTGATTGGCTCGTCGCATTGCGCCACAAACCATATTTTAGTTTTAGGGCTGGCCATGGCGGCGTCCTCTGCTTCACTGTTTGTTCCGAGATCTAGTGATATTCGTTAGGGCCCTGCGCGCCGGAGTTTCTATCAGAAAATATCCAACATAACTGGTCAGGCCAATTACGACAATGGACACGATTGTCATGGCAATCAGAACAGCTTGATTACCGTGAAACATCTTGTCCGCAACAGCATTCATGAAAACAAGAATGATGACTCGGTGCCAAATATACATTGAATAAGTCAGCTGACCAAAGGGAGCCAGCCATCTGATCACACCATTAATGTTCCCATGAACGTCACTTGCGGCAGACGTGATCGCCAAAGCGATGATCGTAGCCATCCGCATCCAGCTGGATGTTGGTGTCAGCATCTCGAAAACCAGAAGGAGAACAAGAATGATGCTGACAATGCCCTTGTCTTTCAAATTCGGCAAATGTTTACGAATACGGAATAGGAAGACACCGAAAGTGAAACCCACCAGTCCACGAAGCATGCTGGGCAAATGGCCCCAACCATCTGTGTCCCCAAGCATCACACCCGCGATAATGAAAAACACACAGACGCAACTGATCAACAACCAGATCGAGCGTGCTAAGAGTACAAATATCGGAAATAGAACGTAGAGGCCCATTTCGATGCTTATCGACCACGTCACACCGTTGAACGTATAGGGCGAGCCACAGTCTAAATATTCTTGAATGAGCAGTGCTGTGTGCAAAATACAAACAGGATCAAAAGACGGGGCCGTTGCGGCGCTCGCGCGCGATAACAGAATCCACCAAACCCCTATGTTGATAGCAAGCACCACCAAATGTAGAGGGTACAAGCGCGCAACTCGGCGCCACAGAAATTTTAAGTAGCTGCCAAACGAATTAATACGTCCTAAGTAAGCATAGGTAAGAACAAAACCAGAAATTATAAAAAAGAGATCGACAAACATACCAAACCCTTGGGAGCTGATGATGTGTTGCCTTTGTTCCGGAGAAAAGAAAAATTCATTGAAATGGTAGTAAACGATCCCCAATGAGGCGACGAAACGTAAAAAATCTAGCGTCAAAAGGTCATTCGTCTCGGGGGCAAGTCTCCAATATTTCATACTTAGCCATTTCTCCTGCTATCGTTCTGAAGGACACGTTCTTTGGCAAATGAGATGGGTGCACTAAACAACGACTATTCCTCGGAATATTTCAACAGATTCGCGAGATATCTGCCATATTCCGTTTTCTTGAACGTTTCTGCGTGCTCACGCATTTTATCGGTATCGATCCAGCCCCTTTGATAGGCAATTTCTTCGGGACAACCCGATTGCATGCCCTGCCTCATCGAGAGCGTACGCACGAAGTTGCCAGCATCCAGAAGCGAGCCATGCGTGCCGGTGTCGAGCCAGGCGTAGCCACGCCCCATCCGCTCCACCGAGAGCGTGCCATCGGCAAGATAGCTTTCAAGCAGTGTCACGATTTCCAACTCGCCACGCGGCGAAGGCCGGACTTCTTTTGCCCTGCGCGGCGCATCGCCATCGAGGAAATAAAGCCCGGTGACCGCGTAATTCGACGGCGGCACTTCGGGCTTCTCGATGATCTCTTCGACCGTACCCTCGCGATCGAATTTCACGACACCGTAACGCTCGGGATCGGCGACGTGATAGCCGAACACGGTCCCGCCGACCTCTTTGGCATCGGCCTCGGCCAACATCTCCGGCAAGCCATGACCAAAGAAAATATTGTCGCCCAGAACCATCGCGGAGGGCGCCCCATCGAGGAAGTCTTCGGCAAGAAGGTAGGCCTGCGCCAGACCATCGGGCGAGGGCTGGGTGATGTAGGTCAGGCTCAGGCCCCATTGCGAGCCATCGCCCAGAAGGCGTTTGAACTGATCCTGATCCTGCGGCGTGGTGATCATCGCGATCTCGCGAATGCCCGAAAGCATCAGCACGGAGAGCGGATAGTAGATCATCGGCTTGTCGTAGATCGGCATGAGCTGTTTCGACACCGCCATGGTCAGCGGATAAAGCCGCGTGCCGGAGCCGCCTGCGAGGATAATGCCTTTGCGGTCAGTCATGATGCCGTCTCCAACTCTTTAAGAACCTCGGCCAATCCGGCCTTCCAGTCCGGGCGTTCGATCCCGAATGTGGTTTCCGTCGTGCTGCAATCCATGCGGCTGTTGCCCGGGCGTTTCGCGGGCGTCGGATAGGCCGAGGTCGGAATGTCTTCGACCGCCATCGCCTTGCCGGCCTGCGCGAAAATCTCGCGGGCGAAATCCGCCCAGCTTACATCCGGCGCGCCGGAGAAATGATAGGTTCCGGCTGTGTTCGGATCTGTTTTGAGCCGTTCCGCGATGGTCACACAGGCTCTCGCGATGTCGCGCGCGGGCGTTGGGCCACCGATCTGATCGGCCACGACCGAGAGCTTGTCGCGAGTCTCGGAAAGCCGCAGCATGGTTTTGACAAAGTTCCCGCCATGAGCCGAGAACACCCAGGAGGTGCGCAGGATCGCGAAGGCACCACCGGCCTCTCGGACGCCATTCTCACCCTCAAGCTTGGTCTCACCATAAACGCCCAGCGGACCCGTGGGGTGATCCGGGGTGAAAGGCATATCGCCTGCCCCGTCGAACACGTAATCGGTCGAGATATGCACGAAAGGAATGCCCAGATCGGCGCAGGTCTCCGCCATCTCGGTGGGCGCCGCGGCATTGATGAGCGTAGCCTCAAGCGGCTCGCTTTCCGCTTTGTCCACTGCGGTATAGGCAGCCGCGTTGATCACAGCCTCAGGCTTGAGATTGCGGATGATCCGGCCACATACCATTGGATCGGTCAAATCCGCCTCATCGCGCCCAAGGAATGTGGCCTCGGGCAGAAGCATTTGCAGCTCCATCGCCACCTGACCGGTTTTGCCAAAAACGAGGATCATGCCTTGACCCCCAACCGTTCCCCAACCCCATGCCGGTCCTGAAGCGCGCGCCACCAGTCCTCATTGTCGAGATACCACGCCACCGTCTGCGCCAGCCCCTCTTCGACTGTCACGGACGGCCGCCAGCCAAGCTCTTCGCGGATGCGCGACGGGTCGATGGCATAGCGCGCATCATGGCCCGGACGATCCGTCACAAAGGTGATCTGATCGGCGTAACTTCCACTGGATTTGGGTCTTTTTTCATCGAGAATGGCACAGAGCGTTTTCACCAGTTCAAGGTTCGTCCGCTCGTTCTCGCCGCCAATATTGTAGCTCCGCCCGATCTCGCCCTTTTCGACCACCAGCAAAAGCGCATCGGCATGATCCTCGACATAGAGCCAGTCGCGAATGTTGGACCCGTCGCCGTAAATCGGCAGGGGCTTGCCCGCCAGAGCGTTGAGGATGATCACCGGGATCAGTTTTTCGGGGAAGTGGAACGGGCCGTAATTGTTCGAACAATTGGTCAGAACCACCGGCAGCCCATAGGTTTCGTGCCAGGCCCGCACCAGATGGTCCGAGCTGGCTTTCGAGGCCGAATAGGGCGAACGCGGATCGTAGGGCGTGTCTTCGGTAAACTTGATCGCCGGATCGTTGGGCAGCGAGCCAAACACCTCATCCGTTGAAATGTGGTGAAAGCGGAAGCTCTCCGGTTTGCCCGTCTCGACCCAGTATTTGCGCGCCGCCTCCAGCATGTTGAACGTGCCGGTGATATTCGTCTCGATGAAATCGCCCGGCCCATCGATGGAGCGGTCCACATGGCTTTCGGCCGCCAGATGCATCACCGCATCGGGTTTGTGTTTGGCAAAAACAGTGTCCAATCCGGCCCGATCACGGATATCCACCTGCTCGAACGCATAGAGCGGGCTATCCGAGACAGAGGCCACATTGTCGAGACAGGCCGCATAGGTCAGCGCATCGACATTGACCACCTCATGACCCCGCGACACCGCAAGCCGCACCACGGCAGAGCCAATGAACCCTGCCCCGCCCGTCACCAAAATCTTCATGTGTTGTCCTTCGTGAAAGGCGTCTCGAAGGCCGCAAAATCCTGCGCCTTCTCATCCTTTTCCGAGATCACCGGCGTGATCCCCTCAAGCGGCCAGTCGATGCCGCAGCTGTCCCATTTCACCGCCCCGTCGCACTCCGGCGCATAGTGATCGGTGCATTTGTAGACGATCTCGCTATCCGGCTCGAGCGTCATGAAGCCATGCAAGAAGCCCGCCGGAATCCAAAGCTGTTTGCCATTCTCGAACGACAGTTCCTCCCCCACCCATTGACCATAGGTCTCGGAGCCCTTGCGCGCATCCACGGCCACATCGAAAATCCGCCCGCGGCCACAACGGACAAGCTTG
Source organism: Celeribacter sp. SCSIO 80838 (assembly GCF_056498065.1). The sequence continues at coordinate 34,296 of NZ_JAZKMA010000003.1, read as the reverse complement.
CCCTGTGCATGCGGCGGGCTTTGGAAATGCAGGCCCCGCACCGTGCCGACTTCGCGCGAGAGCGAATGATTGTCCTGCACGAATTCGGGTAGGTCGAGCCCGGCTTCCGTCAGTTTTTTCTTGTTCCAGCTTTCCGAAAAGAACCCGCGATGGTCGCCAAAACGCGGCGGCGTGATGAGGTAAACGCCCGAAATTGCTAAATTTTCAATCATATCCTCAATACCTCACTCTGCTTTGGCTTAACTCACACTTTACACTGCGGAAAGTGAAAGTTTCTTGCCGCACTTGCAATAACAAATGCCGCCTATAAAAAAGAGAACGACTTGGGTGACGAAATAAGCATAGACACAAGACAAACGTCGTTATTTTACCACGCGCATCTTCACAAAGCCCAGAAATGCCTGTTCCGCCGAATGCAGTTTCGGCTTGCCGGACGCCGCCCAATAGGCGCGCCAGTCGGCCTCAAGCGCATAGACGTCCCAGCCAGGCGCCATGTCGCGGGCACGCTTCAGCACGCGGGACTTAAGCGGCGGCAGTTGCGGCCCTTCGCCCTCCAGAACACGGGCCCGCGAGGTGAAGCGGATGATATCCCCCTCCTCCTCGCTCATCTCGTAATCGGGCAGGTGATTGGCTGCGCTCATGTCCCGGCTCAGCGTCAGGACGGATTTCGACAACACCACCCGGTAGAGCCAGTCCGACAGCGTCACGGCCACGCTCACCATCCGCCCGCCACGGGTCTTGCGCACAATCTCCCAGCTCTCGATCAGACCGAAGCCCGAGGTCACCTCGATCGGCGCACCGTTATGTCCATAGCTCAGAATGCGCAGGTCCGGTCGGATCGACAGCGAAAACACCGGGTGTTCCATCGTCGCCAGATCGTCTTTCGGGATCGCATCGAAAATATCGCAGAGGAAAAAATCCACCTGCGGATGCCTGTCGGGCAAAAGCCCCCCTGCCGAGATGACGGCGCCTGTCATATCTGACCCTGCCCTGTTTGAATTGCCCCCGATTGAAATCGGTTCTACGTCTGCGCGCCCATTTCGCCGCCGAAGGCTCGAAGAGCAAAGAATACCTGCCCTACCGTCCGAAAGACCTGCCTGCGAAACTGGTCGCCGTGGCGAATTTCAAAGGCGATGTCGGCCGCGCTCGATGGCTACAAGGTTCTGGTGGTCGATCTGGACAGTCAGGGCTCCATGACCTCAATTTTCGGCGGCACGGTCGCCGATGAATGGGACACGGTTTTCCCTCTGCTCGCCCGCCATTACGCCACGCACCAACGTCAGGCCAACCAAAGTCGTTTGGACCGGGGCGAGGCGCTTGTGCCGCTCGACGAGACGCTCACAGAGGCGCTTAAGATCAAAACGCGGGATGTCATCCAGACCACCCACTGGCCCAATATCGATCTGAACGGGGCTCAGCTCAATCTCTACTGGTCCGAATTCCAGATCCCGGTCTGGCGGATGCAGGGCGCGGCTGGAAGCTTTGGGATGCGCTTACGGAGGTGCTGGAGGCCGAAGGGGTGCTCGATGACTATGACGTCATCTTCCTCGATACCCCCCCCCTGCCCTTGGTTACCTGACGATCAACGGTCTGGCCGCCGCTGACATCCTTCTGGTGCCGCTCGGCGCGTCTTTCTTGGGATTCGACTCCACAGGGCGATTTTTCGACATGCTGCATTCGACCTTCCAGTCGATTGAGGAGGGCGAAAACATGGACGCTCGCGCTTTGGGGCGCGAGGAGCTGTCCTTTGAATGGGATGCGGTGCGGGCCGTCATCACCCGGTGCGACGGGGCGCAACAGGGCGAGCTGGCCTCGCTGATGCAGGCCTATCTTGTCCAAACCCTCTCGCCCCATCGTCAGGATTTCACAGCGCTCATCGGGCAGGCTGGCGAGCAGGTTTCTGGCATCTATGAGGCCGATTACCGTGACTTCAACCGCGAAACCTATGTCCGTGGGCGCCAGACCTTTGATGCGACCTATGCGGCCTTCAAGAAGCTGCTTTTGGGAAGCTGGCGGCGAGACGAAATTAACGCACAGGAGGCGGCCCATGGCGAAGCGTAAACGACTGACCCCGGCGCGTGTAGATTTCCTGTCTGAGCCACAAACAGAGACCAATCCGGCAGAACACGTGTCTAAAGCGCCGGAGAGCAAATCGATGTTCCCCATGGGGGTGGCGCAATCCTCGCCCCGCCCTGCCCCGATTGCGCAGGTTGCCGGAGATGCCGCCGCCCGCGCCGCTTTGACCGAAATGACCGAGATGGTCACGAAGGCCCGCGCGGAGGGTCGTATCGTCGAACGGCTGCCCCTCTCCGCCATCGATCTCGGGCATCTTGTGCGCGACCGGCTTCAGGCCCGCTCGGATGAGTTCGAAGCGCTGAAATCGAGCCTCAAAACGCGGGGGCAGCAAGTGCCTGTGGAGGTGCTCGACCGGGGTGAGGGGGCTTCTCCCCGCTATGGGTTAATTTCTGGCTGGCGTCGAATGCTGGCGCTTTCCGAGATCGGGACACAGGATGTTCTTGCGATCATCAGAGAGCCTAAATCGGCCTCAGACGCCTATGTGGCCATGGTCGAGGAAAACGAAATCCGCGCCGACATCAGTTTCTATGAACGTGCCCGGATCGTGGTAAAAGCGCTGGAGCAAGGGGTCTATTCAGACCCTAAAGCGGCCCTTCAGAGTCTTTTCGCAAATGTTTCGCGCGCGAAACGTTCGAAGATCAAAAGCTTTATGGTGCTGGTCGAGGCCTTGGACGATGTTTTTGCGGTATCCGGATGCGATCAGTGAACGGAACGGGCTTGAGATTGCCAAATATGTGCAGGCTGATTCACTGGCTGTAGATCAAATCCAGACGGCTTTGCAGAAACAGCCTGCTCAAACGGCAGAGGCTGAGATTGCCTGCCTTCTGAGGCTATGCCGGAAGGCAGGTGAAAAACCGCAACGCGCCGAACGCAGCCCAAAAGAAATCTCCGTCCATTACGATGCGATCGGCAAGCGCATTGAGCTTTCAGGCAAGGACATTGATGCTGGTTTTCATCAGGCTCTGGAAGCTTGGCTAAAGAAGCAATATTTCTGAGGCACCACAATATTTGCTGCCTGCTTTCGCCAGATACAAAATGACCCACCTGTGCTCAGACACATGTTTCGCCGAAAACCCCAGCCTATTGAAGCCCCCCTCCCCCGCCGTTTCGAAGGTTTGCCCCCTTCTCCCGAGACTGGTTTGGCCATCGTCGGGGACATTCACGGTCACCTGTCTTGTCTGGAGGCGATGATCAAACAGCTGGAGGACAGCGCCCCAAACGCGCGTTGGGTTTTTGTTGGCGATTTGATTGACCGTGGCGATCACAGCGCGCAGGTTTTGGCGCGGCTCCGCGCGCTTGAGGAAGAGCGCCCCGATACGGTTTGTATCTTGGGGAACCACGAAGAGATGATGCTCTCTTTCCTGAGAGACCCGGAACAGGCCGGAAACCGCTGGATGCGTCATGGCGGGCTTCAGACTATGGCCAGTTTCGGAAGCTTCCAGCTTGGGGTGCAAAGCCCGCCAGAAGCTCTGCGCAAAGCGCGGGATCGGCTTTTGGAAGTTATGCCTGACGGATTGCAGGACTGGCTTTCGCAACGTCCAAGATGGATCCAGAGCGGGAATGTGGCCATTGTCCATGCTGGTGCAGATCCTGCAAAGCCCATGGAAATGCAAAAGGATCAGGCCCTGACATGGAGGCATGTGTCCTTTGGTCAAGAGACCCGTCAGGATGGTCTGTGGGTCGTGCATGGGCATACGATTGTTGATCTGCCGCAAGAGAAGAGCGGCGTTATTTCCATCGATACCGGAGCCTATGCCACGGGGCGGCTCACCGCCGCCTTGATCGATAATGGCTCTGTCGAATTCGTTCAGGCGCGGCCAGCCATAATGCGGCTGGCCTTTTTGTCAGAGAACCTGTTCCGCGACGGATTTGAATGCGGTTTTGACCAGATCATTGGCACCCAGCTCGCTGCTCGATTGCGCATAGATGCGGAATTCCGGAGCGTTGCCGGAGGGGCGCAGGTGGATCACATCGCCGCTTGCGAAGTCGACGCGCAGACCGTCTGTGAGATCGGTGGAGCCGATCGTGCCGAACGGAGAGAAGAAGCCTTCGCGCGCATCGGGGTCCGCGATCAGCGCGTCGAGAAAGGTCTTTGCCTTGTCACGGTCGATGTCCTGCACACGGTCGGCGGCGGTGAAACACGGGGGCAGGGCGCTGACAACGGTCGAAAGAGGCGTTCCGGCTTTTCGCGCTGCCACCAGTGGCGCGAGGATCGGCAGCATACAGTCGCGCGTCGGCAGCGGAGCAAGCGTGTTTCCGAGCGCATCAAAGCCCAGAAGAAAGCCTCCGTTGGCCTCGAACCCCACGACCTCTGAGTGGGCTGCCTCCGCCATCCCTGCGATGACGAAGGGGGAGCCGATCTTGGTCAGGATCACCTCGTCGAACTCGGGCAGGCGCCGAACCATGTCATTGGAAGACACCGGCGTCACCACAGATTTCGCGTCCAGAGCACGCGCGGTCAGAACGCCGAGGATGTCGCCCGGGATGACCTTGCCCGCCTCATCGGTGAGCATCGGTCGGTCGGCGTCTCCGTCGGTGGAGGCGATGGCATCCAGCCCGTTTTCAACACACCAGGCCCGCAGCTTGTCGCGAGTCTCTGGGTCGACGGCCTCGGTGTCCACCGGGATGAACGTATCGGAATGGGCCAGCGGGACGACGTCCGCCCCCAAGCCTTTGAAGATGGCTTCCATCGTGTCGCGGGCGACAGAAGAATGGCGATAGACGCCAATTTTGAGCCCTTCGAGCGCGCCCTCGCCAAAGGCGTCGATATAGCGGGCGATGTAGAGCGGCTCGGCCTCCTTTGCTGTGCGGCAGGTGCCTGTCGCAGGACCTTCGTAGCGGGTCTTGCCGGCATAGGCGGCATTGATCGCCAGCTCATCCGCTTTGGAGACCTCGCCCTCGGGCAGATAGAATTTCAAGCCGTTGCGATCCGCCGGAATATGGCTTCCGGTGACCATAATCGCGGGCGCTTTCGCGGCCATGGAGGAGAGCGCCAGAGCCGGCGTGCCAAGCGCGCCGCAGTCGATCACATTAACGCCCGCCGCCCTTGCCGTGTCGCAAATCACCTTGGCGATCCGGGGCGAAGAGGGGCGCAAATCCTGCCCGACATAGAGCGTGTTGGGCTGAACTGTGCTCAGGAACGCATGCACATACTCCGCAACGAGATCGTCGGTCAGCTCGGTGACAAGGCCGCGCAGACCGCTGGTGCCGAATTTGGGAGCCATCTTGCTTATCCCTTCGCGCCCTGTCCGCGAGAATAGACATCCTCATAGCGGATGATGTCGTCTTCGCCCACATAGGAGCCGGTTTGGACCTCGATCAGCACCATCGGCACTTTTCCGGGGTTTTCCATCCGGTGGACAGCACCCAGCGGAATGTAGACAGATTGGTTTTCTGTCACCAATTTCACCTCGTCATCGACGGTGACGCGTGCGGTACCCTCGACCACGATCCAATGTTCGGAGCGATGGAAATGGCTTTGCAGGCTCAGCGCCGCACCCGGATGGACGTGGATGCGTTTCACCTGGAAACGCCCACCAACCACGAGGCTTTCGAACCAGCCCCAGGGGCGGTGATCTTTCGGGAAATGCGTGGCCTGATCTGCGCCTTTGGCCTTGAGCGCCGTGACGGCCTTTTTCACGTCCTGCGCGCGCGACATATCGGCGACCAGAACCGCGTCATTCATCGCGATCACCATGATGTTCTCAAGCCCGATGCCGACCACTTCGAGCCGGTCGCTGTCGGACCGGATGAGGCTGTCTTTACAGTCGATGGCGGTCGCGTCGCCGGAGGTGACGACACCGTTCTCATCGGGTCCTGCTTCGCGCCAGACGGCATCCCAGCCACCCAAATCGGACCAGCCGCCATTAAAGGGTACGACCGCGAGATTGTCGGCCTTTTCCATCACCGCGTAGTCGATGGAAATGTTTTCGGCTTTGGCCCAGGCCTCCGGGGCGAGGCGCAGGAAGCCGAGATCGACCTGCGCGGCCTCTACGGCCTCCGTCACCGGGGCGGTCAGCATGGGGGCGTATTTTTTGAAGGCGGCGATGATATCCGTCGCCTTGAACAGGAAAATCCCGGCATTCCAAAGGAAGGTCCCTGCAGCCACCATCTTGGCGGCATTGTCGGCATCGGGTTTTTCCACGAATTTTTTGAGATCGATAGCCGCGCCGGAGGCATCCAGTTGTTTGGTCAGTTCGAGATAGCCATAGGCGGTTTCGGCATGCGTCGGTGTGATCCCGAAGGTGACGAGCTTTCCGGCATCAATCGCCGCCAGACCTTTTTCAATGGCGTCATGGAAGGCTTTGACATCGGGCACCACGTGATCGGACGGGGCGACCAACATGATGGCCTCGGGGTCTTTTTCGGCCAGATAAAGAGCTGCGGCAAAGATAGCTGGCGCCGTGTTGCGGCCCTCGGGTTCGATCAGGATGGCGCCGGGATCAATGCCGATGGCAGAGAGCTGTTCGGTGACGATGAAACGGAAATCAGATCCGGTCAGCACGGCGGGTGCGGCAAAACGCAATGCGCCGTTATTGCCGCTCAAGCGTTTGGCGGAGGCCTGGAACAAGGTTTGCTCATCGATCAGAGGTACGAATTGTTTAGGGTAGCTTTTGCGCGAAAGCGGCCAAAGACGTGTTCCAGAGCCGCCGCACAAAATAACCGGGGTAATCAATGACATTCGTTCGACCTCTTAGATACAATCCGCGTTTTATATCTTCCTGATAAATGTGAACTGCTTATGAAGTCTAGGAAGAGTGTACTTATGTTGGACTATTCTTCCTCCAGTTGCTCAAAATGTGTGATAAGGAGGAGATTTCCGCTTGTACCCGACGCAGACTATGCAAACAGCAAAGCGTTTGCTTGGTCGCTGACATATTGCAGTTGGCGATGCTTTAACTCACCCGATATCCGCGTTTTTGTTTGGCATGGTTGATGGCTGTCAGAGCCTCCCGCGCGTCCTGCTCTTTCTCATGGGTTTCGACAAGCACCTGTCCGGGGCATCCGATACGGCCCCACACGCGAATGAGGCTGGTGTAACCAAAGAGGTCGCGCTGCAGGGCCATGTGGTAGAAACGGTGCATGTTCAGATCGGGGTCGATCCGTGTGAGCGTGACGTCGGCAGGGAGCTTGTTTAGAGACATGCAGGCGACTTTTTGTTGAGGTTTTAGCCTAACATATTAGCCGTTATGTTGCCGCTCTGTTCCCGATATTAACCTCTATTTGTTGGCCGTTCGTGCGGCCAAAACGCGAACCACGACATCCGCCACATAATGCAGCAAAGGGACCGCATTGGTTCCCGAAGATGTGGTGATTTGAAGGATCAATCGCGACCTGCGAGCGGGTATCGTTGGAGTCTCAAACCCGGCCCATCTTGCGGCATCCCTGTGATCCGCGAGGTGCAGCTGCATCTTGGTCTGCATGGTGCGACCGAAACCATTCAGCCAGCGTTTTGCAGGCGCAGCTGCGTTAAAAAAGATCGCATGTTGTGGCATGGTATGGAGCAGAGCGATGAGAGCGCGGGGTTCCTCCTCCATAAGCATCCTATCGATCTGTGCTTTGACCCAAATCCGATCCAGCTTGCGGCGCGGGGTGGCGGGAAGCGCGGGGAACTTATTGAGGGCATTCAAGACACGCAGGGGGAGGCCATAGGTCTGGGCAAGTTCGAAGGCTGAGGTGCCAGACTGCAAACCGGTGCAGAGATGCAGGATCAAATCCGGCGAAAGATCAGGCGTCTCGATCCGTGGCGGCAGAGGCCGAGCCTCTGCGGCTTTGATCTCTGTAAGGCTCAACTTGGCCAGAATGCGGGGACGCAGGTTTTCCAATGCGATATCCCGCTTGGATTTGAAACTGCGCGTATTCAGGCCAAGCAGGCGCGCCGCCACCGCCACAGGGCGCCGGTCTTTCAGCGCAGCGATATGCAGCCCCAAGGCAAGATCGCTCAGATGCAGATAGGTTTTGAAGGTCGTTAACGCTTCGCGATGTCCAGCCAGACGGGCAATCTGGTGCATGCCGCCAAGTGTGTCGCGGACGGTGAACTCGGCGCGAATGGCCTCGATCCGCGCTGCGCTCCAGCCCGTGAAGTTGCGCACGGACTTTGATGCCGCCGGAGCCAAGAGCGCCAAAGCAAGGTTCGAAAGTGCGCCGTGGCGCAAATCATGAGGGCTGAGTCCGAGAGTTTCGGACAACAGCTGCGCAAACGCGTTGCGGTCAAAACGAATGTCTTGGTCGAGCCCTCGACCCTGCCCCAAAAACTGGGCGCCATGATTTAGCGTGTCTTGCCTGCGGGCGGCGGTCATCGCCTGCCATGTGTTGAATTCCGAGCTCGTCAGTAACAGGGGAAGCGGCACCTGCCGTCGCCCGGCGGCGGTTTTGATGTCGCCTTCTTTGGTGGGGTGAATGCGGAGCACACCGTTTGGTCCATGCTCCACGTCACGGATCAAGATCGCCTCCATATCCGAAACCCTGAGGCCGCCTCGTGCGCCCATCAGGATAGCCACCGACATGGGGCCTTGCGCCTCCGCCAGTACGCGACTGATTTGTGCACCGCTGATGACGGCGGCGCGCGGACGCGACTTGAGACCCACGCGTGGCAGCTCCAAAATGGGCTCAGGCCAATAGAGCCTTGGGTCTGTGGTTGTGAAATCGAAGAATTGGTGCAGGCGCGCACCGAGTGTTTTGTCCCGGCGCGACAGCGGCCCTTCCAGAACCGCATTCAAACGGGTTTCGATCTCTCCGGGGAACATCTGTGCGGGATCGGATTCCTCAAAGGCGAGGCTCATCACATCGGCGATCGCGGAATTGTAGCGCCAGAGGGATGACACCTTACGACGCTGAGCCAACAAGGTGAGGAACCACAGGACACGCGCGCGCACAATCGGGGTCAGACCTTTGCTCAACAGATCCAAGAGGGCCTTTTCCACCGGTGCGCGTGTCATCTTCTGCGCGCCTTTCCTTTTGGTGCGCAGGGCCTTTGCCAAGGCTGCTTCGCTTTGGGCAGACGACTGGTGAATTTGCGTTGGGGCAACGGAGGAGTGTGTTTTGCTGCTCGTGATCCTTTCAATGACCTTGCCCCGCAGGCAAGATTCCCATTGGGTGGTGGGCACCGGGGTGGCTTCTGTGATCCCACTCGCCACTGAAAACAGAACCTGTGGAATATTGGCACCAGCCCCATCCTCCAACAGGGCGAAACCAGCCTCGGACAGCACATCCGCCTCCAAGGGATGGGGCAGGCTCAAACTTTTTCCGAGCTGACGAAGCAGCTGTGAAACGGTTCGGTAGGGTGGGAGAGGGCAGGGCGACCACCGCGCCAAAAGGCTCAGCGTGATGACGTCGGGATAGAACCGGAACTCGTCCTTTTCCCCAAGCGTCAGATCGATCCACACGAGATCGCCCAGAACGGAAGACCGCTTGATCTCGACCTTCCCCCGTGCGAGTTCCGCCCAAAGTGCTACCCACGCCTCAGGTCGCAAAAGCGCGCCCTGGAGGATGGCGCTCAGAACAATCAGTGCAGCCAACTCCTCGCCATTGTGCCCACGTTGCATCAAGCGTACTTCCAATTGATCGGCCAGATCAAAGATGGCCTGCGCTTTCCTTGCCCAATCTATCCTGCGGCTCGGGGGGGCGGGCCGCGCGGGCCGATAGGTGATCGGCAAGTCAAAATTCAGCCGATAAGCACGTTCTACTGCCAGCAGATACCACATTGCGCGGGTCTTGGCCCACTCGCGCTCCCGCTGCGTCTCACGGCCCGCCTCCGCATCTCTGATAACCTCGCGCACAAACTCCGTCGCGAAGAGCGGTTGGCGCAAACTGTCGATCCGATCTGGCGTAAGTTTTGCCTTAAGAACCTCCCTCAAGCCAGTCATAGGCCAAGCCCCCCAAGGTCCACACCCAGCTCTTGCCAAATGTCTTCCAAGGCATCGCTCAGCCTGTCGCTCTCGGCGAGGCTCATGGCCCCGACGGGCGTGAAGGGATCTCGCGTGCTGCCGCCGTGTCCCATGAAACCATCAATGACATGCGCGGGGATTTTGCGCGTGACCAAGGCGGAGCGGATGTAATGTCGTGCCCAGTTGGACGCTTTGGCCGCGCCACGTTTTGCGGGCAATCCTGCCCGTTCCCAAAGTTGGGCTGCCGTCAGAGTTGATGGCGCAGAAATCGCACCATCCCAGGCGAAGAACGGCGGGGCTGTCCCGTCTGCTGCACCTTTCAGAGCCTTGCGAAGCGAAGGGAAGGCGGCCAGTCCGGTTTTTGCAAGACCATCGCAATGCGCGCGCCAGAGCCTTATGATATGTGCCGCAGTCGGGCAGATCGGCACCCAACGTCCGTCGTCAACGAGACGCCCGCCCTTGCCCGTCAGGAACAGGCGAGGACGTTTGCGACCGATGATCTGATCGAATGGTTCGAAGGCATAGCCATGGGGGCGCCGGGCGGTGAGAAAACTGAGGGCTGTTGCGCAAAAGTTGGACAGATCGGCAAAGTGTTGAACCTTTCCCTTCAGTTCCAAATGGCGATGTCGCTCCGGGGTTGCTGCAAGTGAGACCAATTCCTCAAAATAGGTTTTGACCTTAGGGTAAGATGGCGCTTTGAGCGTGCCAACTTTGGCCTTGTGGGAGGTGATTTCCACCGCCAAATCCGCCCCGAAACGCGCCTCCAGCGCTTTGGCCCAGACATCTTGCAACTGCGTCACACGCACCTGAGTGTAATACATCTGCACGACATCGGTCACGGAGCGGCCCGTCAGGAGGCCGATCACGGCGGGATCCTCGCGCGGCATGCCATCACGCAAGGCGCGGACGAGGTGTGACGGGCCGACGGGGCGTCCCATGTCCAACGTGCTGAGCCATGTTTTGAGAGGCTCTTGCCTGTCGCCTACATCGGGTAAGGCCATGAACCTTTGCCGCAAATCTGGGGGTGGCATCATCACGAACCGATTGCGTTCGAAACTCTTTTCCGTGCTCAGAGGCACATCGGGAGAAAATCCAATACCGCCCGTCTCCCACCAGCTGCCGCCGGGGGTCGGCTGGCAATTCAAATCCGTCACCGATCTCCCGAACATGAGACTGGCCAAAGCGACGGATGCGCCCGGGTGGTCACTGGCCAGAGCCCTTTCCCAGATTGCCCGTGCTTCTTGATCTGAAAGCGCCGCGAAATCCCCTGACCAGCCTCGTTCGCGTTCTTCTTCCTCGAACAGGCTGATTTGTCGGGCAACAAGCTCTTTGCCTCTCAGCGCAGGAGGCAGCAATTCGGTAAAACGATAATAGAGCAACTCGCGGTCTTCGGCTTGTTCTTCTGCGCTCGCCTCGGGATCAGTGCTGATGCTGTCGAAGACCGTGGTCACATCTTCCGTCTCGTCAACGATCAGGTCTGGCATCCACTGGCCAAGGTCATGAAATGACACTCTTCCCCGCGCGATGGGATCTTGCACAATTTCGGCACAATCAATGAGACGTTGTAATAGCTCAATTTTGTTAAGTGCGAGAGGGTTGCGCGCCGCATAATTCTCTGCGGCTTTGGTGAGTGTCGCGTCGAGAGCAGAGAGGCTGTTGTCAAATGGAGTGAAATCTCCCAGCATGTCTGTGGGGTATTTGTTCCCGGTGATGCGGCGGACAACTCTCAGTCCGGCCGCAGCTCGACTATGACGATCAGCTTCTCCCGTTTCGGCGCAAAACCGTAAGGTTGCGACCAGCGCCCAAGCCCGCAGGTGATTTAGTTCATTCACTCGCGGACGTGTCTGATGCGGGCGGGCCAAGAGCATCGCCGCGAGCGGATAATCCCCGATTGGAACGTGGTCCAAGCCGTTTTCAGGGCCTCGTTCAGGCAGGAAGATGCGGCGGGCGTCCAAAGCTTTTTCGACAGTCTTCGCGTCGGCAGTGTTGCTACCAATCAATGATAACAACCAAATTGCTTGGCGGATGACTAGGTCACGTTTTGATGCAGAGAGACCCGCCAAGAGATCGGTCATTTTGACCTCGCCAGCGCGGCATGAAGTGTTTGCCGTGTGATGCCTGCGAGCCGGGCGGCGCTCGACTTGGTCAGACCGCGTGGCCCGAACAGTTTGATCTTCTGTCCCTCTGGCAAGAGCAATTGGAGTTTTTGAAACCAGTTTGCGTAGTCTTTTACCCCTTCAGCAGACGCAGCTTCACGCCATGCGTCATCAAGGAACGCTTCTGGCAGCTCACGGAAAACCCGGGCTTCGACGTGACCCAAAGCTGCGGTTCGAAGGCCAGGAAAACCTCCAAACCATTCATAAGACTCGCCGGTTTTGAGAACCGAAACAGGGCAAGTTTTAAGCTGAGGCTCGACTGACAGCCAAAGGATATAGGCCGGTGAAACCGCTGGATGCGACACAAGATTTTCGATGGATATCATTCTAAAATATGGCAAAAGAGGCCTCATAAACTGTAAAAAAATATTGTGAAAAAATTATAATGTTTTTGATGATATCATCAATTATAAAAATTATATTATAATAATAACAGATAGTTATATATTAATATTTTCCTTATTATGCTATGTTTTTATATCATCTGCGGACAAAGGGTGCGGCAGCATGACCCGACACCCAACCGCAGACCGACTGCAGAGGATGTGATGACCAAACGGCTGATCGACCACGGGTAAACTACGCGCAAAAAAACGGGGCACGATCCCGTACCACTAATCTGGAACCCGTGGTGCGGATCTCATCAAGGCCTGGCTGGCAAAACCAGCCCACTGATCAGAGGCCGGATACATTTACGCAAGCCAAAACGTCACCACGCGACTTGCAAACGCGGGGCGGACCATACATTTTTTCCCAAAGCTTCCTTCAGCAGCATCTCCTCTTTAATCATTCGAGAAAATTCTACTTTCGAACACCCCCTAAGTTTCGGGAGGATTACCAGGGTAGCAAGGCTGCAAACTGTCTTGCCCAGATCAATGCCCAAAACTTTGATGTCCATCATACGCTCCTCTCTCCACCTATCCCCGCAATTATAACTGCGGTTGGGTGGGAAGGCAGTTCATCCCATTAGCGCACTCTCCGGTACCGCAAAGCGTATACCTATGGATTACGAAGCGACAATATATTACAATTTAATCTTTGGAAGTCTTAAGGAATGTCGAGGAAAGCCATGCGCTCGCTCATTGCCGAAAAATCAAGAAATGTTTTGGGGGGAATTGGTTTTCTTCTGTGCCTCATTTTGCTCTTGCCAGCTATGCTTATCCTGTTGCGGCTAGACCGCGGCCAGCAGCACGCGGACCGGGCAACCGAGAAAAAGATATCGCAGCTGTTCAGAGATATGAAGCGCACCCAAAGTAGTGATGGAAGAGAAACGGGCGCGTAATATATTGGACCTGTCCCGTTTTTGCGTCGCTCTGAGGTGCCCCTAGATTTGTAGCCTCCTTGCCCCCTAACTTTGAGGCAAGGAGGCCGACATGGGGACAAGCAATTACAGCGACGATTACCGCGCTGTGCCGGTCTCCTCCATCCCCATGGAGAGGCCAAGCATGCCGAAGATCAGGAACAGGATGCGCCAATCGATGGCGTCAAAGGGGATTGCCAACTTATTCTGCAGTGACCACATCGGACGCCCCCGGGTCGTGACGGCATCCGAGTCTTCGGCCATTTGAACACGATCCGAAACATCATCGAAAGAGCGCCATTGCACCGGCGCGATGGCCTGAATGCCCTCCGTCTCGCAGATCATCGAATGAAGAATGCCCACGCCTCTGCCCTCTGCTGGTTATACTGTTTGCTTTTTGGGTGGGTATCTTGACCGAGCGCTCTGGCGCCGCCTTTCCTGAGGAAAGTCTACGACAAATCTCAGCCGCCGGAAAGACCGACAAAGCTGCGCCGCCATGACGTCGCGGCAAACGCGGGCCTTGCTCACCTCCCTACCCCATGATCTCTGTCAGGATCGCCGCCGCATCCGGGCGCTTGTCTAGAGAAGTCGCAATCTGCTCGCGCCAGCGCGGCCCCCGGTCCAGCGCGTCCTCATAGGCCTCGCGCAGCTCATCGGGACGGGTTTCGGCCAGCACCTCGATCAGAAGCGCCGCCTGCGCGCGATCCTTTTGGGTTTTTGAACGTTCCCCTTCCCGCCGCCGCTCCGCAACAATCAGTTTGTGAATCGCATATCGCTCTGGACGCGGGATTTGCACCAGTACACCCGAGCGATAGATACTCACCGCCGGTATCGGATCTTCGATCAGGTAATCGAGATGCCGAAGCGCCATGGCACTCACCCCCAGCGCAGGCAGATCGCGCAGGCTTTCTTCCCCCTGAGCGGGCATTAAGAATTCAACCAGCGCCTCGCCGCTGCTTTGCGTCCAGCGCCAGGTGCGCTGCGGATCGAGCGAGGGGCTCGGCGCGAATTTCAGGGATTTGAATACCTCTTCGAGCGGCGTCTCGACCCGGTCGCCGATGGCAAAGGAGAGCCGCTCGAAACTCGCAATGTCCATATCGCCAGTCTGCGCCAAAGCATCCGCGCCCAGCACCACGCCAAGCTCGCCCTCGTAATGGCGAAACGCGACCGTGCCCACCAGCGTCCCGCCGAGGCGAAAGACCCCCGTGCGCGCAAAGGCATTGAGCAGGCTGCCGGTGGTCTGATCGGTGGGCGTGTAGCCCTCCGCGCGAAGAAGCCGGACAAGGCGTGTACGCTCGCGGCGACGAGCCTCCCGCGCCTCCTTGAGCGCATCCAAGCGTACCAGACGATCACGCAGGTCCGGGCTGTCGGGGCCGATGTAGCGCTGCGCCATATCGGAACCGACGCGGAATTTATCGTACCAGAACGCCCGCCCCTTGACGGTCACACGCGTGGGTGTGCCAATGATCTCTCCCACCTGCTCATCCTGAGCGAGACGGAGAAGATCGTGATAGGCGGCGATGCCGATGGGCGTGTGAAAGCGAGGCATAAGGCACTTATACAGCAAAAGTTCGAAACGCTGTATAACCGATTTTCATTCGCTATACAGCATAATCTTCAACTGATGTATAACCGTCTATTCCCGCGGAAAAGCTCCGGACGCTTTACGCGCCACCTCCGCTGCGGTCATTTCGGCAGCACAGTCTTTCCAGCGACCGAAAGCGTCGGCCCTGACGTGGCGGTATGAGACTGCCGAGAGGTGAGAGCGGCGAGCGCAAAGCGGATGACAGGCCCAAGCCGCCGGGTCCTGCGAACTCTCTACGAGAGGCCCATTCCGCCCCCAAAGAGATCGCAATAACCAAACAGGCCCGCAGTGCCTCCGCTGTGCAGGAAAATCACATGATCCGTGGAGGCATAGCGCCCGACCCGGCAGTGATGGATCAGCCCCGCCGCCGCCTTGCCGCTATAGACCGGATCGAGAAGCTGGGCCTCGCGCCGGGCAAACAGCGAGATGGCTTCAAGTCCGGTTTCGGTCGCAAGCCCGTACCCGGCCCCGATATGCGTGTCGTCCACCACCACGTCGTCGCGCGCGACACAGCCCGGACAGCCCAGAAGATCGGCCGTCGCCACCGCAAGATCGAACACCCGTGCCTCCTGCGCCGCGCGTGGCGCGCGCACGCCAATGCCGAGCACCGGGGTCCTGTCGCCCAACGCGCGCAAACCGGTCAAAAGCCCGGCCTGCGTGCCCGCACTGCCAGAGGCCACCACGATCTCGCGCGGGGCAATCCCGATGTCGCGACATTGCTGCACCAGTTCCCGCGCGCAATCCACGTAGCCCAGAGACCCGACGGGATTGGACCCGCCGCCCGGCACCGCATAGGGCTTGCGTCCTTTGCCACGAAGCCGTTCGACAAGTTCCGCCATCGCGACCTTGCCGTCCTGCCCCGGTTTCAGCCGGGTGATCTCTGCGCCGTGAAGTTGGTCGAGCAGGTAATTGCCATTGGACTTATAGGCCGTGCTCTCGGACACGCCCCGGTCCTCCAGCACCGCAAAACAATCAAGCCCCGCACGCGCAGCGGCGGCGGCGGTCTGACGCACATGGTTCGATTGCGTCGCTCCGACGGTCACCAGACAATCCGCCCCCTGCCCCAACGCTTCGGCCAGCAGAAACTCCAGCTTGCGCGCCTTGTTGCCGCCGGTGGACAGCCCGGTCGCATCGTCGCGTTTGATCCAAAGCGCCGGGCCACCGATCTCGGCCTGCAAACGGGGCATCGCCTCAAGCCGCGTCGGCAGATGTGCCAACTCGACACGGGCAAATTCATTTAATCGCGTCCTCAGAGAAAATGGCTTCGATGTCATGTTTCGACTTTCAGGATGTGCACACAGTTAAAGGAAGGACACCACGGCGATCACGAAGAGCGCGAGGAACAGCGTCTCGGCAACGATCATCGCAATGGCCGTGCCCCCCACCGACAACATGTTGCGCGGAGAGGTCTTGATCCCGACTGCTGCGATGGCAATCAAAAGCGCCCAGCCCGAGAGCTCCGTCAGGATGGCCTGAACCACCGCCGGGATCAGCCCGAGCGAATTGAGCAGTGCCAAGGCGGCAAAGCCCAGCAGGAAGGCAGGCAGAACCTGCGGGCGTTTCGTCTCGCCCGACCGGATCGTTGCCCGCACGCGCAGGGCAAGCAAAAGCACCACCGGCGCCAACATCGACACCCGGATCAGTTTGACCAGAACGGCGATTTCACCGGCCTCATCGGACAGGGAAAACCCCGCGCCGACCACCTGCGCCACATCATGGATCGACGCGCCCAGGAACACGCCGGCGATATTGGCGTCAAAACCCATCATGTTGGACAGGATCGGATAGAGGATCATCGCCAGCGTCGACAACACGGTCACGCCCAGAACGGTGAAGGTCAGGTCGCGTTCATCGTCTTCGCGCGCGGGCAGAACCGCCGCGATTGCCATAGCCGCAGAGGCCCCGCAAATCGCCACGGACCCGCCGGTCAACAGGCCGAAATCCGTCTCCCGACCGAGCAGACGCGCCAAAAGCACGCCGAACCCGATGGTCAGGAACACACCCGCGATGACGCAGGCGATGATCCCCGGCCCCAGATCGCGCAGCATGTCCCAGCTCACGCGCACCCCCAGAAGCGCCACGCCGACCCGAAGCACCGAGCGCGCCGTGAACTGCACCCCGGCATGGGTACGCGGGTCATCGGCCAGAAAATTCATCGCGATGCCGAGCAACAGCGCCATCAACATCGCGGGCGCGCCGTAATGTTCCGACAGGAACTTGGCCGCCAAAGCGACCAGTGCCGAGACCAGAATGCCCTTTATATTGTCCCGGATTACTGCCGGAATTCGGGGCGCTTTCAACGCGGTTCCGTCCTGCATCTCTCAGCCCTTTGCCGTCACAGCGGTCAGTCCGGCCTCAAGATCCGCGATCAGATCCTCGGCATGTTCCAGCCCGGCATGGAACCGCACGATCTGCGCCTCCTCCGGCAGGCCCATAAGCGACGGACGGCTGCGTTCCGGGGCAATCGGCATGGCAAGGCTTTCGAAGCCGCCCCAACTGCTGCCGACGCCGAAAAGTTGCAGATTGTCGAGCAGCGCCTCGGTGTCGATCCCCGGGGCAAAGACCACGCTCAAAAGCCCGTTGGAGCCGGACGCATCGCGTTTCCAGATCTCGTGACCGGGATGGCCCGGAAGACCCGGATGCAACACGCGCAACACTTCGGGGCGCGCGTCCAGCCATGCGGCCAATGCCAGCGCATTCTGTTCATGGCGCTCAAGGCGCAGCGCCAGCGTCCGCATCCCGCGCAGAGTGGCATAGGCTTCGTCAGGGGCCAGAGACTGCCCACTCAGGTGCGTCGCTTTACGCACAAGGGCGGCGGCCTCACCCCGTGCACTCACGCTGCCCATCATCACATCGGCATGACCGCCGAGATATTTCGTCCCAGCGATGATCGAGACGTCACAGCCAAGGGCAAGCGGCTGGCACAGCCAGCCAGAGCCATAGGTGTTGTCCGCCACAACAACCAACCCCGCCGCATGAGCGCTTGCGCAGAGCGCCGGCAGGTCCATGACCTCATAGGTCTGCGAGCCGGGCGTTTCGACGAAGACAAGCCGTGTATTGTCACGGATGTAAGGTGTCAGATCGGTGGTCGCAGCTGGATAAAGATCATAGCTCACGCCGAACTCGGCCAGCACCTTATCGCAATAGGTCCGCGTCGCGCCAAAGATCGTCTCGACGAGCAAAAGATGATCGCCCGGACGCACCAGCGCCATAAGTGCTGCGGCAATCGCCGCCACCCCGGTCGGGTAGAGCCATGCGCCCTCCCCGCCTTCGAGATCGGCAATCGCCTCCATCAGCGCATGCGCCGTGGTGGTGCCGCGACGGCCATAAGACAAGACACTGTCATCGGTCTCGCGTGCGGCTTTCGTGGCGCGATAACTTTCGACCGTATCGTGCAGAATGGTCGAGGCACGCACCACAGGCGGGTTCGCCGGACCGGGCCGCGACGGTTGCCCGTAGTGACAAAGTTTCGTTTCGCGTTTCATGTCAAAGCGCCTCCAGTTCGGTCGCCACAAGGGGATCGAGTGCCGCGCGTTCCTGCGCGTCGAGCTGCCCCAGCAAATTCAATTCCCACGCCAGATACTGCCGCGCGGCTTCGAGATTGTCGTCATGGCGGTCATGGACGAAGAACAGGAAGTCGATGCACTCCTCTTCCGCCGGGATATAAGGCGTTTCGACCACGTCTAGCCCGGCCTCAGCCCAGATCTTCGCATCGCCGACCGATGCGGTCAGCTCCGTCGCACCCAGCTCCGCCAGGCGCTGCATCACCCCGGCGACAAGATCGGCACGATCCCCGATCACAAGCACCGGCCCTTCGGCATCCTCGGCCGTCAGTCGCGCGCGGGTCACCCAGCGTGCGCCCTCGACATGGGCCTTGCGGTAGGACATGCCACGGGAGGCGTCGTAAACCTTCGTCCCTGCGGCCAAGGCCGCCACAATCGCGGAACTGTCCACACTCTGCGGCAGATTGACCTCGGTCTGCGCTTCAGCGCCATGTTCCGTGCCCTGACGAGCGTCAGCGGCCAAGAGATAGACCTCATGCCCCATCCCCATGAGCCAGACCGCCATGCTTGCCGCCCGCACCCCGAGATCGTCGCTCAGGACCACACGGGCATGACGCGTGGCGAAGAACTCGTCGGTGGCCTGCACAAGCTGCCCGCCCGGCGCATGGCGCGCACCGCTCCAATGCGCCGCAAGATATTCCGCCTCGGTCCGCACATCGAACAGGTAGGTGGTGCGCGACGGATCGGCGCACATGGCGTCAAAGACGTCGGCATCGAGGGTTTTCAACCCGAAGCGTGCGATCAGATCGGCGGCACGATCCGCAGCGCGTTGCGCGCCCGCCGGGCTCAGATCCGGCTGTTCCGTCGGCGTCTCGCCATGGCGCAGATCGAACCCCGCAAGGCGCCAGCCCTGCGTGCCGTTGCGCAATGCGAAAACCGGATTTTTCAGCCCGAGATTGCGCAGCGATTGCGCCCCGATGATCGACCGGGTCCGCCCGGCACAGTTGATCACGATCGGAGTGTCTTCATCCGCCACGAGTTCCGGCAAGCGATACGGCAGTTCCGCATTTGGGCAAGACAGTGCTCCCGGCAGGGACATCTTGTGAAACTCGCGCGGCGACCGCCCGTCGAGCACAACAAGCGGGGTCTTGGCCGCCTGCATCGCGCGCAATTCTTCTGCGGAAACGGAAGGCGTGTCACAGGCATGTTCGACCAGTTCGCCAAAGCTCTTGGACAGCACATTCACACCTTTGAACAACGTGTAGCCCGCAGCCACCCAGCCCGGCGCACCGCCTTCGAGCACCCGCAGGTTGTCATAGCCCATCTCCGCCATCCGCGCGGCCACCAGATCGGCCACACCGTCGCCGTCATCCATCAGAAAACACAGCGTCTGCCGACGCGGCACCAGCACTGGGGCACGGGTTTCGATCTGGCTGTAGGGCGCGTTTACAGAGAAAAACGGATGGCCTTCGCCATATTGCCCGTGTTCGCGCACATCGAGAAAGGCGTATTCCTCCGGCCCCGAAAGTTGCGACTTAAGGGCCTGAGGGGTGATCGTTTCAATCGACATAATATATTCCTGTTCAGGTGCGGGTTTTGACGCCAACAGCCATGATTTTGTATGTGTTTGTCTCAAGATCGAACGCCTTGCGCTCGGTCAGGGTCTCCAGCGGACGACCGTAGAAATGCAGGTGACGGATCACCTGATCGCCACGAATTTCAACACTGTGGATGTCGTCAGGCATGAGGCCCACGGAGGTGCCGGGGCGGATTTCGACAACCTCGCGCACGGCCAGTTCGGCGTGCCCTTCCTGGCTCTCATCGTCCAGACGGTCGTAGAGCGTGTTGTGCTCACTGCCTTCGACCGCAGCGACACAGGCCCAGGTGGTGTGATCGTGCGGCGGGATCTTTTTGCCCGCGCGCATGACGTTCAGGTACAGCGTGATCCCCGTGTCGCTTTCTGCGCCGATGAGATAGCGCGCCTGACGCTCCTCCCCTTCGGGCGGCGCATAGGACGGATCGGTCCAGAAGGCGGTCTCAGAGGCCAGATCCTCGACGGACTGACGAATACCCGCCAAAAGGTTGCGGTCGAGTGCAGCTGTGTCGAGACGGCTGCGGGTCTCGGAAATCAGGCTGTCTACGGCCTTTTTGCGGGCGGCACCCAGAGCGGCCGGATCGGAATGTGTCGACATGTGAAGTCTCCCTAAAGGATAGTGAAAAGTGTGAAAGGACAGCGGGTCAGTGCCCCATGCTGCGAGACACGCGGATGGAGCGCAGGGCCCGCAGTCCGCGCAGGGCCGGTGCCACCCACATAAGCGCGGCGGCGAGCAACATGACGGCGCTGATCGGATGCGCGACTGGATCGAGGAACACGAACCAATTCCCGCGCGAGATCGACAGTGCGTTGGAGATCGAGGCCTCCATCTGCGCGCCCAGCACCAGACCGAGTATGGCAGGCCCGAGCGGAATTTGTGCCACCTTCATGAGATAGGCGACCACACCGGCGCCAAGCGCGACCCAGATGTTGAACAGGTTGTTGCCGTCCGAATAGGCACCCAGCAGGCACAACAGGATAATGATCCCGACCATGACGTTTTTCGGAATGGCAAAGATCGCCCGCGACACGGTGCGGATCACCACATAGGCCGCAGGTCCCATGATGATGTTGCAGGCCAGAAACGCCACCATCACCATCCAGGCGATGTCCGCATGTTGCGTGAACAAAAGCGGCCCCGGCACCAGACCGTGCAGCGCCATCGCCCCGATGAACAGCGCGGAGGTGGAGTTGCCCGGAATGCCCAACGACAACAGTGGCACCATGGAACTCGCGGTCACCGCATTGTTGGCAGATTCAGGAGCGGCGATACCCTCTGGCGCGCCCTCGTCCCATTTTGCCTCTCCCGGGCGGCCTTCGAAATGTTTGCGGAACCGACGACCGGCCTGATCATAGGCGATGTAGATTGCCATCAGCATACCAGCGCCCGGCAGGACACCGATGAAATTGCCAATCGCGGCACTGGTGCACCATGTCGGAAGAAGACGCCGGATCATCCCGCGCCCAAGACGCATGGAACCGATCTCCGGCAATTGTTCGCTTTCTTTCTGCGTACGCTGTTCCTCTGCCTGTTCGCGCAAAAGATCGAACACTGCGGCAACCCCGAACAGGCCGACGAGCAACGGCACGAAGGGCAGGCCTTCGATCAGGTTCATGCTGCCGAACGTATAGCGTGGCGATCCCGTGACCTGGCTGAAACCGATGGTCGAAATCAGGAGGCCGATGCAAGCAGAGACCACGCCTTTAAGCACATTGCCGGACAACAACCCGACAACGCTTGAGAGCCCGAGAATGGTGAGCGCCGCATTTTCGACATAGCCGAAGCGCAGCGCGACATTGGCCAGAACCGGCGCAAAGACCAGAAGGACAAGCGCCGACAGCACCCCACCCACGACCGAGGACACCATGGCAATGGACAGCGCCTGTCCGGCCTGTCCTTTACGGGCCATGGCATTGCCGTTGATCGTTGTCAAAAGCGCCGAAGCCGTGCCCGGAACCCGGATCATAATGGCAGGAATGGCCCCCCCTGCGGCGGCGGCACAATAAACGCCGACCATGAGCGCAAGCGCCTGTTCTGCGGGCAGACTGAAGGAAAACGGAATGAATACCGCGAAGGCGATATTGTCGTTCACCCCGGGAATAGAGCCGACGACCAGCCCGGCAAAAACGCCGATGGTCAACATCATCAGCACGGCCGGCTGCAAGAGTTCGGAAAAACCGAGTGCGATCTGATCCATGATTAGACCCCAGGAGCGATGAAGGAAAGGAAGGAGTCGGGCAAGTGCACGTTCAACACCACGACAAAGAGAGCGAAGAGCACGAGTGTGATGCCGACGGAGAGGATGATCCCATGACCAAGGCGCCGCATCCCCGCAAGCCAGAGCATCGCGAGCACCAGCAAACTGGTCGCAATCACAAAGCCAAGACCAAAGGCCAGAGCCAGCCCCCAGAGCACAATCGCACCGACCGCCTTCGCGATCACCCCGAACTCATGCAGCGGCAGAGTGCTATGCTTGTCCCCGCGCAAGGCGCGCAGAGCAATGCTCGCGCCACACAGGGCAATGATAACCGATACAATCAGTGGGAAATTGCGGGCGCTCGGATCGAACCCCAACGCCATCAGGGCGGCGCCTCCCCCGAGCAGGAAGAGGAAAGCCCCGGTCACGACATTGGTGTCGCTCAAGGCGCGGATAAATAAAGAGGATGCGGGTTTAGGGGACATAAGGACCTCAGGAATTTTTGAAGTGATCCCACCCGCGACAGGGAAAGCGCAGGTGGGACCGGAACAGGCAGGATCGCCTGCAGGGGAAACCGGTTACTGCCCCAGACCGTTGTCTTCGATGATCGGCACCACCAGATCGGAGTAGGAGGAGATGATCGTCTGGAACTCGGCGGCGTCGCGATAGATCGGATCAAACCCGCCATCGACCATTTTCTGTTTATAGGTCTCGTCTTCGAAAACCTTTTTCAGCAGATCGGACAGAAAGGCGACGTCCTCGTCCGGCGTGTCGGCCGGCACGGCCCAGCCCCGGAACGTAGCCCACATCGGCACGTTCAGACCCGCTTCCTCAAAGGTGGGGACATCCGGGAATTTCGGATCGCGCACATCGGAGGCCACGGCCAGAAGTCGCACGCTGCCCGCTTCGGCATGAACCATCGCTTCGCCCATCGGCCAGAATGCCCCGTCGGCATGACCGCCAACGACGGCCTGAAGCTGTTCACCAAATCCTTTGGCCGGTACATAGTTGAACTCAAGTCCCGCAGCGGAGGTCAAAGCAAGGCCTGCCATGTGATGGGACGTCCCGATGCCGGCCACAACCATGTTGAGCGGGGCTTCTTTGGTCGCCGCCACGAAATCGTCGATGGTTTTGAACTCGGAATTGGCCGGAACAGCAATCACCTCGGGATCGAGATTATAGGCCGCGACCGGTTTGAAATCGGTGATGGCATAAGGCGCACCCTTGAGCTGCGGGTTGGTCACGACCGAGCTGGTCATGGCCAGAACGGTATAGCCATCGGGCTTGCCGCGCGCGACGTAGCTCTGGCCGACAACTCCGCCGCCACCGGCGCGGTTCGACACGACAACTTCGACACCATCGAGGAAGGTGTTGGCGCTTTCCGCCAAAAGGCGCGAGGTCACATCGACGCTGCCGCCCGGCGCGAAGGGCACCACGAGGTCGATGTCTTTCGTCGGATAGTCCTGCGCGGCGACAGCCGTGGCAAGACCACTGCCCAAAAGAGCGCCGAGAACGAGGGATTTGAACATAGGGTTTTCTCCTGTTGGTAAGGGCCATCTTTTGTGAGGCCTTGGTGAGTGCCAGTCGGGAAGCGCCGGAACGGTCCGCCCCTCCCCGACGACTTTGATCAGAGCGCTGCCGTCACGATGAACTCGACAAGATGCTCGGGTGTGGCAAGTTTCGCTTCGCCACAGGCGCGTGCCGGTGGGTTTTCCGGATCGATCCAGGCGTCATAAACGGCGTTCATCGCGGCGAAATCGGCCATGTCGGCCAACCAAACGATGACCTGCAAGGCCTTGGATTTGTCGCTACCGGCCTCGGCCAGAAGCGCATCGACTTTCGCAAGTGCTTCCTTGGCCTGGCTCGCCACATCGGTGCCCGGGGTCGCAACCTGCCCGGCAAGATATACAGTGCCGTTGTGAATGCTGGCCTGGCTCATGCGCGGGCCGGGGTGAAGGCGGGTGATGGTCATAAGTATCTCCGTTCAGGATGGGTGGGTTATTCGATGTCGTCGCGCAAACGCGGACGCCAGATTTTGCGCAGAGTTTTGAGGTTGCATCCGGGGATGAAACGCAGGATCAAAAGCGCGCAGACGATGAGGAAGGCGAGGCTGAGCGGTCGATCCACGAAGGTCATGGGATCGCCACGGCCCAAGAGCAACGCGCGGCGCAGGTGTTGCTCCATCAACGGCCCCAGCACAAAGCCCAAGAGCAAGGGCGCGGTGGGAAAGTTGAATAGCGTCAGCACATAGCCCACGACGCCACATCCGAGCATGATGTAGATGTCGAAGATGTTGTTGCGGATGCTGTAAACGCCCACGCAAACGAGCACGATCATGATCGGATAGAGAATGCGCGGCGGGATCGACAACATCCGCACCCAGATCCCGATCAGCGGAATGTTGAGGATCAAAAGCATCACGTTGCCGATCCAGAAACTGGCCACGAGGCCCCAGAACATCGGCGCGTGACCGGAAATGAAATCCGGGCCCGGCGTGATACCATGGATCATCAGCGCCCCGATCAGAACCGCCATCACCACGTCGCCCGGCACGCCCAACGTCAGCGTCGGAATAAAGGCGGTCTGCACGGAGGCGTTGTTTGCCGCCTCAGGCGCGGAAATGCCCTCGATCATGCCGGTGCCGAATTTCTCTGGCGTCTTCGACACCTGCGTTTCGGCGGCGTAGGCCAGATAGGACGCAAGTGCAGGCCCCGCCCCCGGCATCGCTCCGATGACAGAGCCGATGCTGGCCCCGCGCACGGCGGGAAACACGGTGCGTTTCAACTCCGCACGCGTCGGCATCATGTCGCGCAGACGCACGGTGTTGGCCTTGAGCGTCACCGGCCCCGAGCCTGCAAAGCTCGACAAGATTTCCGAGACACCGAACAGCCCCATGGACAGCGCCACGATGCTGATCCCCTCGGCCAGATTGAGATCGCCAAAGGTGAAGCGATACTGCCCGGTATATTTGTCCGTGCCGATCATGCTGAGAGCCAGCCCCGCGATCACCATGACAAAGCCCTTGACCGGCGAGCCGACCGACAGGGTCGACGCGGCCACCAGCCCCAGAAGCATCACAGAGAAATATTCCGCAGAAGAAAAATTCATCGCGAAATCCGAAATCACGGGCGCCAGAGCGATCACCAGGATGATTGCGAAACTGCCGCCGAAGAACGAGGTCAGCGTGGTGATCAACAGCGCCTGCCCCGCCTTGCCCTGCTGGGTCATAGGATAGCCGTCGAGACAGGTCACCGCCGCCGTCGCCGTGCCAGGAATGTTCAACAGGATCGAGGCGGTCGAACTGCCGTATTGCGCGCCGTAGAAAATCCCGGCGAGCATGATCAACGCCGTCGTTGGATCGAGATAGTAGGTCAGCGGCAGGCAAAGCGAGATGGCCGCCAGTGGACCGAGACCGGGCAAAACACCCACGAAGGTCCCGATGGTCACGCCGAGAAAGCAGAAGAGAAGGTTCGAGGGTGACAGCGTAGAGCCGAACCCCATGGCAAGATTGGAGAGGGTTTCCATCGCGATCACCACCAGAAAAGTTGGAACGGCAATTTGAAGCCGTAGATGAAGAACACCGCGCTAAAGCCCGCCATGCCCCCGATGACGATCAACGAGGATGTCCATTTCACCGGGCGATAGGCCAGCGTCGTGCAGAGCATCAGCAACACGGTGGCGATGACAAAGCCAAGCCGCTCGACCGTCAGCGCCCAGATCAGCACGCCCGCGACGACCAGAAGGATCGGGCTGAGCGGTGAGGGCACGAAATCGATATCCCCGGCTTTCAGTTCCACGATGGCGGCGACGAGACCGCAAAGCATCAGGACGGCGCCGATGATAAAGGGCATCAATCCGGGGCCGATCTGGCGCAGGCTACCCAAACCGTAGCGATAGGACACCACAGCCAAGGTCAGCCCCACCAGAGCAAAACCAGCGCCCAGCCCGGCACCGATCCAGCGGATGGCCCGGCTCTTTTCAATCCCTGTTGACATGTTGTTTCTTTCTGTGTGCTGAACCGGGGTGGCTTGGTGCCTTTTGGTACCTCCGGTCCGTGATGTGTCAGTCGTTTTTCAGGTCTTCGTCGGGGTCGCCTGCATCAGATCGTATTCGAACAGACGCCCGGCACCGATGTTCACTGTGTTGATGTTTGCTGCGCGAAACGCCCGCCAAAGCGTGGCGGAATTTGATGAAATCACCGGAAGGTTCAATTCGGTTTCCATCCGGTTGATCCGCTCGATCACTTCGAGGTTGGTGCAACTGATAAACACCACATCGGCGTCTGCGATCTCTTCGCGCGCAGCCATGACCAGACGTTCGACATCGGCGGAGCCCAGTGCCCGGATCTCCTCAGACCGAGCACAGCGAAAACTCGACAGCCCGGCCAGTTCGAAGCCTTCCCGCTCGAGAAAGGCAATCTCCGCCGCATTGATCTCATCGGGATAGGGCGTCACCAGAAACACCCGTCGCGCATTGACCGCCTTGAGTGCATCCACCACGGCACGCGAGGTCGTATAGCTCTCTACGCCGGTCCTTTGCGTGACCTCGTCGGCCAAATCGTCGATGGCGCTTTCTTCACCAAGAAAGCTACCGCTGGTGCAGGCACACATGATCACGGCAGGGTCGATGCCGGACAAAAGCTGGGCTTGATCGCCCACCCGGCTCATCATATCCACCAGCGACTCTTTGGTCAGAGCCGCCCCATCGCGCGGGAGGCGGGAAAAATGGCAGCTCATCCCATGCGGAATAAAATGCAGGAACTCGGCTTCACAGGCGACATTGCGCTCCGGGATGAGAAAGCCCAGTCGGGTGCTCGCTCGTGCCTGTTTCCTGGCTTTTATTTGCATTTCGAAACCTCCTGAAATCGTCATGGGATTAGTCACACGCTCCGGTGTTTCCGGGCTGTATTCGCCCCCCGGAACGTGTGAAGGATTATTTGTTCGCTTCTGTGGCCGCTGCCAGCGCCACCATTTCAGCCCAGTTGTTGAGTTCGGAGGCGACAAAGTCGTGGAACTCGGCGGGCGAACTTCCGACCGGCACGGAGCCCAGATCGGCGTTGCGCGCAACAACATCCGGATCTTCGAGCGCCAGCACCGCCGCGTCGTAGAGTTTCGTCACGATCTCATCCGGCGTGCCGGCCGGAACAAAGAGGCCCTGCCAGGAAATCGCGATGATGTCTTGTCCCAACTCCTTGAACGTCGGCACATCCGGCAACAGCGGGTTGCGCTCCGGCGCTGTCACCGCAATCGGGCGTGCTGCCCCGTTCTTTGTCGCCGTGATGGATTCCGGCAGATTGTTGATCGCGATCATCACCTGCCCTGCGGCCAGCGCATTGTTGACCTCGGCCCCGCTGTCATAGGGCACGTTGATCATATCGAGGCCATAGCGGTTCTTGATCAGTTCAAAGGTCAGGTAAGGCGAGTTTCCAACGCCCGGCGTGGCGTAAATCTCGCCCGAGTTGTCTTTCAGATAGGTGACGAGATCGTCCATCGTCTGCGCTTCGAAATCGTTCTGAACCAAAAGCACGTTGGGCTGTTGGATCAGTTGGGTGACGGGCGTGAAATCTTCCAGCACATCATAGGGGATCGTGTCCTTGTAAAACGCGGCGGCGATGCCTTGGCTTGCCACATTCCCCATCAGAATGGTGTATCCGTCGGGCTCCGCATTGGCGACCAGCGCGCTGCCGACCGTACCGCCAGCACCGGGGCGGTTTTCGACGACCACAGGCTGGCCCAGGGCCTCGGACATCGGTTCGGCCAGAAGCCGCGCGATGATATCGGCGGCGCCCCCCGGCGACCACGGCACGACCAGCGTGATCGGGCGTTTCGGGTAATCGTCCTGCGCCTGTGCGGGCGCATTGACCGTCACAAGGGCGGTCGCCGCAAGGGCAAGCCCCAGCAGGCTGTGTTTCCAGTTGAACATGGTGAGTTTCTCTCTGTTGGTAGCTTGTTGTGTTTTTACTTTAGTATTGTTTTTATTATTATTTTTGGCTGATGGGACCGAAGCGACCCATCAGGCGGGCGGCGCATCCGGGGCGGGCACCTCGTCCCACTCCAGAGCGACAAAAGCGATGCGATCCCCGGTGTGAACCACCGGATCCTTGCGCACCCCGATCATGAAAACATCCTGTTCCATTGCGGGTTCAGACAGGGCCGCGCCGGTGAGGGTGGAGATTTTGCCAATCGGCGTGCCCGCTTTCAACAGCGTGGCCGGCATCACCCCGGTGCGAAACAACCCGCCCTCATGGGTCATCACATGGGTCCGGCGTGTCACCCGGCGCAGGGTCTTGGCCGGGACGTGTTCGGAGGGTGGCAAAAGCCCCATCTCGCCCGCCACGCCGCGCAAACCGCGCTTGGCCAGCGCCACGCACTCCGGGTTGGTCTCCGACCCGGCCCCCAGCTCGACCATGAAGGACGGCTTGCCGAGCGCCAGCATCTGATAATCAATCGCGCCGGGGATATTGCCCGGCAACTCCCCTGCCCCGGGCGCCACATTCATGCGGCATGCCACATTGGGATGAAAATGCCGGATCAGGGAAAAGAGCCTCTCTTCGCCAATCCCACTTTCGGGGTGAAGTTTGTAGACCGCATAGGGCGCGGAATGGAACAGATGCGTCATCGTATGCATCGAGATCAACACATCGGCATGGGCCGCAGCCGCTTTGAAATAGGCCGCCGACAGTTGTTCGGTGATCTGGCCATTCACATTGCCCGGAAAGGTCTGATCGAGATCGAGCCCGTCTTGCGGCGCGGCTTTGCTGCGCGCATCGAGCGCCAGAGGGTTCGCCGTCGGTGCAAAAACCACAGAGCCCGCCAGCTCCGCCAGATCGAGCTCGGCGATAAAATCAAGCGCGCCCCAGATGCCGTTGATCTCATTGCCATGCACCTGACCGCAAATCCAGAGACACGGGCCGGGTTTGGCGCCTTTCGCGATCAGGAAAGGTTGGGCAATCTCGGCACCGCTGGCAAAGCTGCCCACACGAATACGGCCACGAGTGATTGAGCCTGCGGGGGCCTGTGCGAAAGCCGCGTCGAACGGCAAGTCGGTGAACGTATCAGTCATGATCCCGGGTCGGTCCTCTCGGTTGGGCATGCCGAGTAGTCCTGCACATCGTGCAGATATTTCCACGGCAGAGGCCGTGCAAACATGGGACCTGTCGGCGTTTTGACCGCTCTTCATGGCGGTGTTTCCAAAACTGTAGGAAGGGAAATCGGGAGGGTCTAATTCAAACTCACGCGAAAAACATTAGAGATACTAATGTATGATTGCGCGAAAACCCCATTAACGCCGCTAATCAATTAGCGCGAAGAATTTATTTGTGCATTTCCCGTGTTCCGCCAAGCATAGCGCAGGGGTTTCAAGCCGTGATAACAGGGACACCATGACAGGATATATTCAGAACGCCAGCCATTGGGGCATCTTCGAAGCGCGCCACAATGAGGGGCATCTTGACGTGCGCCCCGCGCCCAATGATCCGCATCCTTCGCCCATGCTCGACAACATCGACGCCATGGTGCACGGCCCCCAGCGAATCCGCACACCTTTGATCCGGCGCGCCTTTTTGGATGGCGATTTTGAGGCCGCACGCGCCGCGCGCGGCGGCGATGATTTCGTGCCTGTCTCTTGGGAGACGGCGCTGGAGATCACCGCGCGAGAGCTGGCTCGCGTCCGCGACAGCCATGGCAACGAAGCGATTTTCGGCGGTTCTTACGGCTGGTCCAGCGCCGGGAGATTCCATCACGCGCGCACCCAGTTGCAACGCTTCCTCGGCCAATTCGGAGGCTACACCGCACAAGAACAGAATTACAGCTACGCCACCGCGATCACCTTTTTGCCGCATGTTTTGGGCGACATCAACACAGTTCAGGGGCCAGTCAGCTCGCTCGACGGCATTGCCAAACACACCGGGCTGTTGCTGAATTTCGGCGGCATTTCTCCGGGCAATATGCAGGTCGAAGCGGGTGGCATGGGGCAACATAGCGGTCTCGCATGGCTCGCGACTTGTCGCCAGAGCGGCATGGAGATCATCAACATTTCACCGACGGATCAAGAGCTTCCTGGTGAGGGCGATCCGATCCCATGGCTGCCGATCCGCCCCGGCACGGACACGGCGCTCTTGCTGGCGATGTGTTACACGCTTCTGGACGAAGGCCTCGCCGATCTCGATTTCGTCGCGCGTTATTGCGTGGGCGGCGCGCAGGTCATGGCCTATATTCGCGGCAAAAGCGATGGCATCGCAAAGACGCCCGATTGGGCCAGCGCGATCTGTGGCATTCCGGCGGAGCGCATCACCCATCTTGCCAGAAAATGCGCCAAGACGCGGTGTTTTCTCACCATGTCCTGGTCGGTGCAGCGCGCAGATCATGGCGAACAACCGATGTGGGCGCTGATCACCTTTGCCGCTTTTCTGGGTCAGATCGGCCAGCCAGGCGGGGGCTTCGCCTTTGGGCTCTGGTCGATCAACGGCATGGGCAATCCGCGCCCCGCGCTGCCGTCGCCTGCGCTCCGCCCCGGCCCGAACCCGGTCAAGGCTTGCATTCCCGTAGCGCGGATTTCCGACATGCTTTTGAACCCCGGCGCCACCTATCCGTTCAACGGCGAGACCCGGACCTATCCCGACATTCGTCTGGTCTATTGGTGCGGCGGCAATCCGTTTCATCACCATCAGGACCTCGCCAAGCTGACCCGCGCATTTCGGCGCCCCGAGGTGGTGATCGTGCAAGAGATCGCCATGACCGCCACCGCGCGCCATGCCGATATCGTGCTGCCCGCCACCACCACGCTTGAGCGCAACGACATCGCCTCAAGTTCCCGCGACCGGTTCATCACTGCGATGTATCGCATCCTGCCGCCGGTCGGCGAAGCGCGCGACGATCATACGATCTTTGCCGATCTGGCGGAACGTCTGGGCTTTGCCGACGCCTTCACCGAAGGGCGCGATGAGATGGCTTGGCTGCGGTCGATCTATGAGGCGGCGCGAGAAACGGGCGCGACACGAGATCTGGCTCTGCCCGATTTCGAGACCTTTTGGCGCGACGGCCAAGTCGAACTGCCCGCCCCTAAAGAACCCTACGTGCAATTTTCCGCCTTCCGCGCCGATCCCGAAGGCGCGCCGCTAAAGACGCCAAGCGGCAAGATCGAGCTTTATAGCGAGGCCATCGCCGCCATGGGCTATGACGATTGCCCCGGCCATGTGACATGGTTGCCGCCCTGCGAATGGCTTGGGGCGGAGGCGGCGCAAAACGGCCCGGAGGCCCTGCGCCCTTTGCATATGTTGTCGCTGCAACCTGAGCGGCGTCTGCATTCCCAGATGGACCCCGGTCCCGTCAGTCAAGCGGCGAAAATCGACGGCGCGGAGCCTTGTTTGATCCACCCCGAGGACGCCATGCTGCGCAGCATTCAGGACGGCGATCTTGTCGAGCTGTGCAATGCGCGTGGGTCCTGTTTGGCGGGCGCGCGCCTGTCGGAACGGGTCATGCGCGGGGTGATCGTCCTGCCGACCGGAGCGTGGTATCGCCCCGAGGCACCCGAAGGCCGCGACCTGTCCGGCAATCCCAACACATTGACCGAAGATCGCGGCAGTTCGAAACTGACACAGGCGCCGATCCCGCAGACCACGTTGGTTCATCTCAAGCGCCATGCCTCGCAGACACCGCCTTAACGCTGCTCCGCGCAGATCTGATCGAACAGCGTTCTGGCAGCCGGGGACAAATCGCCATTCCGTCGATAGATATAAAAATTGATGTCGGGTAGCGGCGGCAACCCCTCCCGCTCGCCAAGGATGCGTAAATCCTGCGTGATCAGCTCCGGCGTCCGCGCCGTCACGCCCAGCCCGGCACTCAAAGCCACCTGAATTCCCGACAATGTCGGACAGGTATAGCGCTCGATATGCGCCACGCCACGCTGTTCCAGAGCATTAAGAGCCATACGCCGGAAAATTGACGGAGAATCCGCCAAAACCAAAGGCACAGGTTGATTTGTATCCAAACTGAGCTTGGAAGATGCAATCCAGACCGTCGGCGAGCTGCGCAGAAGCTTGCCTTCGAACCGCTCCGAATGGCGCGTCGTCAACGTCATGTCGAGCCGTCCGTCTTCCAAAAGCGGCATAAGGTTAGGGCTTCGATCGACCTTGAGCACGACATGCACGCGCGGATTGGTCTGGGCAAAGGTTGATAGAAATCCCGGCAGGATCGAATCCGCAATGTCATGCGGTGCGCCGATCCGCACCTCGCCGCTCTCCTCCGACGCGTTGACCATCATCACCGCCTGATCGTTGAGCGCGATGATCTGACGCGCATAGGTCAAAAGATTTTGCCCCGCCTGACTGAGTTCCCTCTGCCGCCCGACCTTTTCAAATAGCGTCACACCAAGCGTTTCTTCCAACCGACGCATTTGTTGGCTGACGGCCGATTGCGTACGGTAGATCCGCAGCGCAGCTGAGGTAAAGCCACCCTCCTCTGCAATCGCGACGAAAGTCCGCAGCAAATCGGTATCAAGATTGGTAAGCATATCTTGGCTCGCATTTTCTATTCACGGTCGCACTTCCCATTCCTCTCAAGCGGGCGAAACGAAGTTGGCAATCCCGCCTATCGGTCTTACCCGAGGATGATCACTTCATCCACGTCGCCATCGGCCTGTTTGACCGCGCTCAGACAGAGTGCATTGAGATGGGTTGCCACATAGTGCGCATGAAAGCGGCTCGGGGCAGTGAGGTAGAGTCTGCGGCCGACACGCTCTCTACGGCTCAGCGCAGCGATCCAGCTCGCATAGCGTGCGGGATCTTCGCTATAGATCAAACTGCGCGCCAGTCCCCATTCCGTTGAACTATCGACCTCAGGCGCCGCGACCGCCCTGCCCTGCGGCTGAAGCGGAATCACTTTCGCGTCGGTCTGGGCCGGCGTGGCCTCTCGTCCTTCCATCCGCTGTTCGAAATCCGGTCCGACGTCGGCCCAGACCGGTCGCGTGTCCTCAAGGATCTTTTCAAAAGCCAGTGCATATTGCGTCACCCGTCCCCGTGCGCCCTGACGCTTGACGAGGAGCCATTCCATTGCGCGGAGCTTGGCCATCTCGCGTTTGACGGTACGTTCTTCGACGCGCCACATGCGCGCGATTTCGCGTTGACCGATGGCAAGCTCGTTGCGCTGCCAATTGTAGCGTGCTGTGATGAGGGTCATTAGACGGAGGCAAAGCACTTGTTTGCCCTTAGGCTGAGAGAGCGCATAGGTTCCGAGTGCTGTAAGCACATCGTATTTGACTGCGGCGGCCTGCGGACCCACCGGTTTGATCGACAACATCTGTCTAGCCCTTCGCAGAGGTCTCTCTGCTTTTATCCGTCGCCGCATCCGTGTCTTGTGTCAGGATACGTCTTTGCCTCAATCATTCCGAAGAATGTTTCCCGAGATGTACGCGTCAAAGGTGAAGCCCTCGGAACAATCGTGTTCTCATCGTTTTTTATGATCTTGAGACAATTTGCGTTGAGTTCGTCGATTCTGTCAAGCGACTCCTGTTGGCATCTTTCCAACCAAATTCCTCAAAAAAGAAAAAGGAAGGTATTTATGGTATAGGAGGACATTCAGGCTGTCCCCTATTTTGGGGCGAAATGTCCCCCAATAGGTGGTGGAGGGCTCGAATCTGACCCCATATTTAGCGGGTTATTCCCGAGAGGTTTCGCCTGGGCGCTCATGCTCATCGCCTCCGGTCCGAATCAGACAGCGCCTAGGGTAGTTACAGAAAACACATGGGTTTTCGACAATTCAGCGCTTTTCATTCTTTTACTTTAATTTACGTTTTTACGTTTTGCAATTTTTCTATTTTCCGCGTAAATCCGAAACAGATAACAGAAAGCGTCCCCGCGGGGACAGGAGGCACAATGTTCACCCATGAAGACTTGTCGCGACTACAGGCCCTGTCGCTCAAGATGCAGGGATTTATCCGGCAGCAGACCTATTCCCCCGAGCGTGAGAAGACGCTGCGCAGATTTTCGAGCTGGGAGGTGGCG